>CAZIAU010000264.1:0-5085 GCA_964536755.1 uncultured Bacteroides sp.
GGCCGCCCTTCTCTCGGGGCAATATGGCCCCCGGACCGGATTCTATACCAACCATACAGCGGAGAGGGGAGAATGCTCCTGGCGGGCAGTAATCCCTACTCCAAACCATCACGCACTGGATCTTCAGAAAATCACCCTCGCGGAGGTTTTCAAGACCCATGGCTACAGGACAATGCATGCAGGGAAATGGCACGTGGGAGATACCCCGGATCTCTATCCTTCGTACCAGGGATTTGATATTAATATGGGTGGTTCCAAAGCCGGAAAACCGGTAACATATTTCAGTCCCTATCATAATCCAACCCTGACCGATGGCCCTGTGGGAGAGTATCTCACGGACCGGCTGACCACGGAGGCCATCCGGTTTATGGAAGTTAACAGGGAGAATCCCTTTTTCCTGTACATGTCATACTATACACCACACACACCATTACAGGCAAGGGATTCACTGGTGTGGAAATATATTCCGAAGCAGCATGATAACGGACAATTCGATCCATTTTACGCAGCAATGATAGAAACTCTGGATCATAATGTGGGCAGGATCCTGGAATGCCTGGATAATCTTAATATCACGGATAATACTATCCTTGTGTTTTTCTCGGATAATGGTACGGCTCCTTTCGTGGCTCCGGACGAGCCCTTCAGGGGATATAAAGGAACCCTGTATGAAGGGGGAATAAGAGTTCCTCTCATTATCAGATGGTCGGGAATTAAACTAGCCGAAGGGGATGAAACGGGTCGTTTGACCAATGAAACTCCGGTGATGGGAATAGATATTTACCCCACATTGCTGGACCTGGCCGGAATTGATCCCCCCAATGATTATCCCCTGGATGGGAAAAGCCTGAGGCCTCTGCTGGAAGGGAATACAGAATTTGATCGTGAAGCCGTCTTCTGGCATTTCCCGGCATACCTCCAGGGAGAGTATGGCATGACGCAGGTCTGGAGAACCACTCCCGTCTCTGCCATCAGGAAGGGGGATTACAAATTGCTGGAATTCCTTGAAGATGGAAGCCTTGAACTGTATGATCTGAAAAATGATGTGGGAGAGGAGAGAAACCTGGAGGTTGAAAAACCTGAAAAAACCAATGAACTGTATGCCCTGCTTCAGGAGTGGCGGTCAAGGCTGAATGTTCCCTATCCGCTTAAACCCAATCCCGAATACGACCCGTCTTCAGTTCCCTGCTATTTCAAAAGCCAGGAGAGATCAGATATTTATAAAACAGGAATAGAAACTACTAAACAGACTGAAAATGAATAAATTCAAATACAGTTCGATTTTTGCATTCATGGCATTGATTGTCTTCGGTATGGCATTTAGCTGTGCTCAGAAAGAGAAACTCATCAATGTGGCTGAAATCGATCATGACAGAATCGTTTCAGCGGCCGATCTTTACCTGCTGGAAGAACCTGTCACTGTGACTGCATCACGATGTGAGAGAAGTACCGGCGGATTACATGACTTCTATTCCGAGGGCGACTACTGGTGGCCCGATCCGGAGAATCCGGATGGGCCCTATATCCGAAAGGATGGTCAGACCAATCCGGACAATTTTGTGGCGCATCGCAAGGCCATGCGAAATATGAGTATATGGGTTCCGACCCTGGTGGCGGCCTACAAGATTACAGGTGAGGAGAAATATGCAGAGGCTGCACTCCGGCATGTGATGGCCTGGTTTGTTGACCCCGGAACCATGATGAACCCTGACCTGATGTATGCCCAGGCAATCATGGGCAGGGTTACCGGCAGGGGCATTGGAATTATTGATACCCTTCACCTGGCCGAAGTGGCGAAAGCAATCCAGGTTCTGGAAGAGCTGGGGTATGTCCCTGCAAGCGAAATGGTTGCTATAAAGTCGTGGTTTAAAAGTTACCTGGAATGGATGACCACACATGAATACGGAATAGCTGAAAGAGATAACGGTAACAACCACAGCACCTGCTGGGCGGTCCAGGTAGGTGCTTTTGCCAGCCTTGTGGATGACAATGAGCAGATGGAGTTCTGCCGCAATTTCTATAAGGATACATTGCTTCCCAACCAAATGGCGCTGGATGGCGGATTTCCCAGGGAACTGGGGCGGACCAAACCATACGGTTACTCTCTTTTTAACCTGGAGGCCATGGCGATGGTTGTCCAGATCCTTTCCACACCTGAGGATAATCTATGGAAATTTGAGCTTGAGGATGGAAGAAGCATAGGGAAGGGCATTGCTTTTATGTTTCCCTATATGCAGGATAAATCAACCTGGTTCAAGGATCCTGATGTGATGTACCATGACCAGTGGCCCGTGAGGCATCCGTTTTTACTTTTTGGGGGACTGGCCCTTGACAAACCGGAGTATATCGAGCTTTGGAAAACACTTGATCCCGATCCGACCGTAGAGGAAGTGATCAGGAATTTCCCCTTTCGCCAGCCGGTACTCTGGTTGGATTGATGGAAAAGAAAAGCAGCCTGATTGACCTTAAACCTCTGCAGGAAGAATGTAAGGGGACCTGTATACCTTGGTCAGGTACGTGTTGGCCTCCGGATCATTTACAATTGATTCGGTATCGGGGTCGAACTGCAATGATCGTTTGAGCCTGCAGGAGATATTTCCAAGGTGACACAGGGTGGTGGACAGGTGTCCCTGCAGTATATCGGCATTCAGGTCCTGCCATCTTCTTGATCTGACAGCATCGAAGAAATTGTTGTAATGATTGACGGTAGAATCAGCGGTTTCCGGATCATCATTTACAAATACGGGTCCCCCCTCTTCACTGTAGGATGAATAACCACTGGGCTTAATGTTCACCTCGCAGAAATTGGCCCGGCATTTCCCGTCGTCCTCATTACTCACGTTCATCCATCCCCCGGAGCCGAAGATAAGGTTCCCGATCCTTACCCCCCCTTCATCGTTGGTTCCTAATCCCCTGACCTCGAATTGCAGGATCCGGCCATCTTCATATTCGAATTCCAGTTGCTGGATATTGGGAGTTTCCTGATCGCTGTCATAAACAAAATAATTACCCATTGCGTTAATCCTCACAGGATGTGTCATTGTATCCAGCGACCATCTGGCCACATCAGCCTGGTGGATCCCCTGATTTCCTAAATCTCCACAACCCGTATCCCAGAACCAGTGCCATTTATAAAGGTACCTGTTTTCATTGAACGGTCTGTAGGGTGCTGGACCCAGGAATCGATCCCAGTTAACCCCCTCAGGGATGGGGCTGTCATTTGTATGACCTATGTTCCCCCTGGGTTTCAGGCACAATCCTCTGGTCATATAAATATCTCCCAACCCTCCTTCTTTTAAGAATTTCATGCCTTTTATTACTGCAGGGTTACTACGGGACTGTGTCCCCACCTGAACAATGCGGTTATATTTCCTGGCGGCTTCAACCATTTTTCTGCCCTCTTCCACTGTGTGGGAAACCGGTTTTTCCACGTATACATCCTTGCCGGCCTGACAGGCCCAGATGGTCTGAAGTGCATGCCAGTGATTCGGTGTGGCAATAGAAACAGCATCAATATTCTTATCCTCCAGGACTTTTCGGTACTCGGTCTCGGTGGCCGGTTTGAAGCCGGTTAGCTTTTCAACATCAGAAACCGATTCCGGCAGCAGTCTCTGATCTATATCGCACAGGGTGACGATCTTAACATTTGGTAACTGAGCAAGGGCACGGTAATGATCTTTTCCCCTGCCGTGGATACCTATTACTGCCACATTCAACCTGTCACTGGGAGCCTGATTTTTGGAAATTCTTGCAATAATGGGACTGCTGACAACAGTACCTGCAGTGGCCACACCTGACTTTTTTAAAAATGAACGTCTGTCAATATTTTCCATAATGAACTGTTTTTTATAATGAGGTTTAAAGCATGCAAAATGACAATTGTAAATTCATTAACTTGTGCAACAATTTACAAAAGATCGGATATGAAAACAAAAATAGGGATTTCAATAGTATTAGTGTTCCTGATTATCACCGGTGCATTTGCACAGCCGCCACAATTCAAGGTGAAGATCACAGACACTAAAGGTGTGACTACCATTGTTGAAAGAGTATCTTCATCTTCCTCCTCCTCATGCAATACTTCAGATTTTCCTGTCTACCAGGGAACAGAAAAGCGGGATGTGGACTTCAGTGACCTGAAGAGTATCATCGTCCGTCACGATCAGCCTGCAGAGGATGCCAATAACTATATAACCATCGAACTGGTAGATAAAAAGGGAAAATCGGGCATCTACGAAATGATAAAGAATATCCGGATTACAGGGAAATCGGAATCAGGTGATTTCAGTGTAAAAATAAATGATGTGGAGACCATCGAGGTCCTGGATTAATAATAATTCATTTTTCCGGTACTCAAAGAAGGCAGGAACTGGAGGAACTGTCGGTCAGGTTGGGTACTGCAATTTCAGAGTTCAGGTGACCAGCAGGTTACAGCCCCTGATATCGGTGTGGTCATAACGTCCCAGCACTTCAAAACTACCGTCTTCATAAACTTTTCCCAGGTCACCGGTGGCAATAAATGAGCAGCTGTAGAGATTTGCCAGGTCAATAAAGTTCAGGCCACCGGTTTGCCCTGGTGAGATAAGGGAAAGGGGATCGTTTGGATCACGAACCAGGACCTTCATCCACGGCGGAGACCGGAAGATTCCCTCACCCTGTGAATATGCCTGTGAAAGCAATTCGGTCATTCCGTATTCGGAATGAACTGCCGAAATCCCGAAAGCACTATACAATATTTGGTGCAGCTCCTGCCTGATCACCTCTTTCTTCTGACCTTTCATACCTCCAGTTTCCATCACCACAATATGGTCTCCAAGATGAAGGGGATTGCGTTCGGCCAGGTCAAGAAGCGCAAAGCTCACCCCCATGAGCAATGTTGGGAATTTGTCCCGGTTTCGTTTCCGGAGTACTTCCGAGAGTTCTGACAGGTTATCCAGGTAAAATCCGCTTTCAGGATGGCCGGAAAGCCGGATCAGGTGGTCCATCATATAAACCAGGGAGGATCCCTTTCGTTCCAGGTAGGAAGGAAGAAGGGCCAGGATGCAATAGAGGTCAGGTTTGCCGTAAAATCCAGTGAACCCCCTG
>CAZIAU010000265.1:0-5085 GCA_964536755.1 uncultured Bacteroides sp.
AATGGCGTTCACCTCGTACTTAATGCCGCGGTCCCTGAACACCAGGGTATCGTAAACCTGATGGTTTAAAATCCCAAGCCGGTAGGTGTAGTTGAGATAGAATACATCTCTCTCCCTGCCGCCCCACGAGTCACCTCCGGGAATGTAAGAACCCGAACCGGGAAACGGGACTTTATGCGTGGCCCCTTCAACACCCTCAACAATAACTTCTCCCGTAAGAGGATCCACTGTAATCTCAATCGAATATTCTTCCCCGGTATTCCGGCCTGTAAAATTAGAGTGGACAACATACCTTCCCGTGGTAGTTAAAGAGACCACTTCATCCTGTTCCACATACATCTCATGGTAGATGGCGGTGTCCGTAACCTGACCGAAGGCATTCTGACCATAGTCTGCCCCTCTCCTCAGGAAGTTGCCATGATATTCGTTAGCATATTTTACCATGAACAGGGTAAAATCCTTGGCAGGGGCACCTGCATCCCAGTCAGAGACCACTCTTTTATCCGGATCCGGTACAGCCGGTACACCTGACAGGATGGAATCAGCGTTGGTCCCTGTAATTCTCAGAGGTATGACATAATGATTGCCGCTTGATAACGAATCTGTGAGAAATTCCTGGGTCAGTTGTACAAGGATCATCCCCGAAAAAGAACCGGCAGGAATCGTAACTTCGTTTTCAGGTTCAAGGGTATAATATGACGAAGGCATGGCTTTCACATCGTCTCCCAAACTGTCACAGAGGCTTTCATCTACAGTGTAACTCACACTCCAGTCCTCCGTGTTCTCATACATTCCGCCAATGGATACCCCTATATGGAATTTTAATTCCTTATCCAGGGAATTGTCGATATCGTCCTCACCCAGTGACAATGTCCGCACAGGGAATTGTACCGGAAAATATACGGCGTTATAATCAAAATCGGGAAATTCTTTTCCCTGGTTTTCACATCCGGCCAGTGCATAAAATGCCAGAATGATTATTAAGATCCTTTTCATCTTTTACGCTGTTTATTTATAATTTCCTGGTTACCATCCATTGTTCTGGAGCAGGTCGTATTTTAAAGTTTCCGTATAGGGAACGGGCCCATAAATCATATAGTCTGCATAATTCCTGTTTTCCAGGAACTGGACCAGGTAAGGGGTTGCATTATTGAGGTCTATATACATGGCATTCACGGGTTCTGAGATCTTATCGGTAAGTTCCCATCTTCTCAGATCCCAGAATCTGAACCCTTCGAAACAGAGTTCGATCCTTCTCTCATTCCTGACCAGCTCCCTGAATTCCTGTTCGGTTGATGTCATGGTATTCAGGTAGGTGTCCGAGGCCAAACCGGGTAGACCCCCGCGTTCTCTGATGGCACTCAGTACCTCCCGGGCAGTGAATCCAAATCCCAGAGGATCAGCATCCGGCCCCCAGGCCTCATTGGCCGCTTCTGCATAATTAAGGAATAGCTCTGTGAACCGGAAATAGGTTATAAAATGTTCAGCCTGTGTCTCGTTCCCGGGAACCAGGTTTACCTTGGTATCGAGCAGGAACTTCTTCAGATAATAGCCTGACCGGGTGGAAGTGACCGTATTGTTGATCCCGTCATCGGGTGAGGAAATGTCCGTCTGTATGACATCTTTTACGGTATTGCCATTGTAGACTATATAGGATGTAAGCCTCGGATCCCTGTCTGTATAAGGATCTGACGGATTATACCCGCTGGACGGTTCCGTAATCGGCAGTCCGTTATTCATCGAGAACACTTCTATCAGGTCATTGGTGGGATTTGTCCTTCCGTTACCGAATTTTGAGGGAGGAAAATTTGACCTCTCCAGACTGTTGCTGTTGCTTCTTGAATTGCACCAGATAATTTCCGGGTCTCCGTAATTCTTATAGAACTCCAGTCCGGTTGACGAGATGGCCGTGAGACCACCATTATCGCGAATTACCTCTCCGGCAGCGATTGCCGCATCTTCCCACTCAATGTAATTATACGCAGGGCTTGCAGCAAAAAGTTTTACCCTCGATTTCAGGGCCAGGGCTGCCAGGCCGGAGATCCTGTTCTGGTATCTTCCACCGAATGTCTTATTGTAAACCGGGTCCCCGGAAATATCCTGGTATGTGTTCGGAAGGTATGTTACTGCAGTGTCGATATCGGAGAGGATCTGGTCCACACATTCGGAATAGCTGTTCCTGGCAAGCCGGTATTCATCATCTATAGTCATTACTTCAGTTACAATCGGAAAACCCAGTAAGTCACCCGATTCAGAAATACCCGAGTGGAACTCAAGGATCCGGGACATCCACCAGGCCCTGAGCCCGTAGGCCTCTCCTTTCAGCCTCTGTTTATAGTTCATGTCCTCTTCTTCGCTCTCCCACGACCACTGGACCTGGTCCATTTTCTCCAGAAATGCATTGATATATGAAATCTCACCGTATGCACCGGACCAGACTGACAATGGATAAAATGTTGATTTCCACTCTCCTGTGGCCATTTTCAGGAATTCAGAATCTTTGTCATTGGTAACAGCATCGTCGCTCGCAATATCGCTGTTGAAGGTTGTGGCTGACGGCATGGCATTATAGGCATGCAACAGGAGGCCTTCATAAAACGAAGGATCATTCAGCATCTCTTCTTCGGTGAGCAGGTTATCCTGTTCGTATTCCAGAAATTTCTCACATGACACACCACTTCCGCTCAGCAATCCAGTGATTATTACCAGATGAATGTATTTTTTCATAGCTTAATCTGTTTCTGAATTAGAATGAGATATTTAAACCGGCAGCAAATGTCCGGAACTGGGGCTCCGTCCCTATATTCAGTTCTTTCTTTTCACGGATAGGGGAAAGGGTCAAGAGGTTATAACCACGCAAATAGACCTGTAACCCGGAAATAAAACTCCTGTTTGTTATCCTTTCGGGAAGGTTCATGGTCAGTTGTACACGTTGAAGAGTGAACCAGTTATCCTCCTCAAGCCAGTAGGTCGAATTCCTGTAATTATTGGAATTGTTGGTCGAGGAAAGCCTTGGATATGTGGCTGTTCCGGATGTTTCGGGAGTCCAGCGCCCCATGGTCATCTGCGAATATTTTCTCTCGCCGTATACCCAGTAATAGGAATTATTGAAGTAGGTGCTCTGACCTGCCTGCCCCGTGGCAATCATGAACAACTCGAACATCTTATATCTGATATTCATGTGGAAAGCAAACTGGGTCCTGGGGGATTCATAACCGATGACCTCCATATCGTTATCGTCGATAATACCGTCACCATTCAGGTCTTTATATTTAATGTCTCCCGGTTGCGTGGGCCCGAACGTCTGGACGGCATGGTTCTCAATATCCTCAAGGTCCGTGAACAGACCTTCATCCACCCAGCCGAAAATGGCATCGGTAGCCTTTCCCGTTCTGGTCAGGTAGTCATATTCATAAGCGGGTTCATCCAGTTCGAGGACCTTCGGAACGGCATAAACCAGGTTGGTCCCCGCGGTAATGCTAATATCATTGCGGCTCCACCTGTAGGTAACCCCTCCTTCAACACCCTGATTGAGATGGCTCCCGAAATTCTCATAGGGTAGTGTGCTCCCGAGAAGGTCCGGATAAAAGTTGGTCCGGGTACTAATCTCATCATAGAGTACACTCCTGAAATAGGTGACCTCGATATGTAATGACCTGTCCAGGAGCCCTGCCTCGATCCCGCCTGAAGTTTCCATTCTTTTCACCCAGTCAAGGCCCGGATTCGCGATGGTTGCAAAATTACGCACCCGGTTCTGAACCACCCCCTGATCATAATTGAAAAACGGGCCCTGCGAATAAGTGGTCTGGTACAGGTATTCCTGGTCTATTCCCACATCTGTGTTTATCAGACCCCAGTTCACACCCAGTTTAAGGAAATCGAAAACCTCTCCCGGCATAAAATCTTCCTTGCTTATGATCCATGCTGCCCCTGCTGCCGGAGAAAATGCGTAACGGTTACTCACCGGAAGTTTTGGTGATGCCGGGACGACGCCGCTTACCTGAAAGATATATTTCTGCCTGAAACTGTAATTTGCCTGCAGTCCGAAATGCAGGTCCTTAGCCGGGTGTAATTGCTGATTGAGCCTCAATTGTTGCCTGTAAGCCACAGCTGTGGCAGTAACCTCGTGATCCTCATTTAAGATTCTGTGATAATTCAGGGTTCCAAACAGCCCTATCCTCCGGTAAATGTTAGGATTGATCAGCGATTCGCTTCCTGCACGCACATCAAGTCCTGTCTTGTTTAACCCGATGCTGTCCTGCCCTGTTGCCCCTGTCACAATAACCGGTTCATACACCGCATAGGTATTCAGCTGTTGTGATTCATAGTAGTTGCGCATGTCGAAGGTCAGGTATGCTTTTCCTGTCAGGCCCGGTGTAATGAATCCCAGGTCAACATCAAGTCCCGTATTCATCTGTATGATCCTGTTCATGGTATTCCTGTAACCTGCCAGTACCATGTCTCCATAAATGTTCTGCTGGTAAATGCTTGTGCCCCCCAGAACGTACCGGTCGTTTATCAGTGATGCATTGGCCAGAAGATCGTCATCCTGGACAGGTATAAGGACCGGGGCCTGGTTTGGCAGGAAAGTTGAAGCATTTTCCCAGAAATCACCGTTCTTCAGATTGTTGCTGAATTCGAAAATAGCCACACCATCGGCCCTCATCCTGATATAGTCATTGATCCGGTAATCAGAATTTGCGCGCAGGTTGATGCGATTATACCTTTCATCGTCTCCCAATGCCAGAAGAGAATTTTGTGTATTCCATCCCATGTATGTATAATACCCTGCCACATCATTCCCTCCTGTCGCCTCGGCAATCAGGTTATAATAGGATTTAAAACTCCTGAGATAATTCGCATTATAATAATCCTCATCGGGATAAAGAACGAAATTATCCCTGTTACGGGTGGCTGCAATGGCCAGGCTGTCATATTTAACAGCCTTTCCGTCATTGACCAGGGCCTCATCTATAACTGCGCGTTCGGCTTCGCCGGCAGCGTGTTCATCTCCATCATGATCACCGGGCTGGTGCCGGTGGCCGAATCGCTGTTCTCGTACTCGACCGACATCAAGCTGCTCGA
>CAZIAU010000266.1:0-5085 GCA_964536755.1 uncultured Bacteroides sp.
CCCTGTCTCCAAGGTCAAACATGCTCTCCTGTGCTTTCAGTGCGGGCAAGGTCAGGAGAGTTAAGAAAGCAAATGCAAATAACTTTTTCATAGATCAAGGTTTAAGGTTATTGTTTATCCACTTGAAAAATTATGATTTAAATATAACCCATTATTGAAACGATTTTAAATAATTCCCTGTTCATTTTGGTAAAAAGTGAAAAATTAATGACAAATACCGGTCACCTGTCCTTTATCCATGATAAAAGCAGTATCCGATATGGAGATATTCTGTTCCTTATGTGATATTAACAGGATGGTCTGGGATTGATTTCTCAGATCAAGTACCAGCCTGTTTACTTCTCTTTCTGATACCGGATCCATGGAAGAAGTGGCTTCATCCAGAATAAGCAGGGAAGGATCCCTGTAAAGTGCTCTCACTATGGCCAGTTTCTGGCGTTCCCCTCCCGACAGGTTGGCGCCGTTTTCAGTCAGGTGAGATTCTATTCCTTCAGGGAGTGATTCAACAAGAGCGGACAGGCCGGCCCTGGATATCAGATCGGTAATCTTTTTCAGATCCGGGTTTATATCACCGGGTGCAATATTTTCCAGTAACGTGCCATTGAGAAACCTGACCTGTTGCGGTACAACCCCCATCAGCGATCTGATGCTGTCAGATGAAAAATAACGGGTATCACAACCGTTTATGGAAATGATTCCTTCATTAACCGGGTAGAGTTGCTGGATCAAAGCGGCCACTGTGGATTTGCCAGATCCGCTTGCCCCGGTTATAACTGTTAGCTTGCCTTCCTCCACAACAAGGTCCAGCTTTCTGATCAGTGATCTTCTGTTTCCATATGAAAATGAAACATTGTTCAGAACTATATCTCCGAAATTATCGCGACTGAAAACCGGTTTTCCCGTTTTTTGTTCCGGCTCCAGCTGAAATATTTCAAACAGCCGGTCAGCCGCAATAATGGCATTCTGATAACTCTTGTTGGCCCCGATCAGGCCACTGACCGGTCCGGTGAAATATCCGATCAACGCATAGAAGGTAAGCAGTTTTCCGGGGGTAATTGCCTGCTGGATAACGAACCAGGATCCGGTCCAGAGAAGAATTACTGTAAATAAACGATTTATCATCTCGGTACCCCCCATGGCAGCAATTGAATTCAGTCCGGATTTGTATAAAGTATCCAGTAACCTGTTCAATCCGGATTCACTCTTCTCTCTTGAGAAGGAGTCAAGGTTGTGTTGTCTAATATGTGTGGATGACTGCAGCGATTCCACCAGCTGATTTTCGAAAATAGCGGTATGCTCCATAGCCCTTCTTTCAATCTGCCGGTTACGGTGGTTAAAAAGGATGTAAATAAATGTATAAAAGGGCAATATGCCAAGCATTATAAGCGAAAGCTTCCAGTAAAGAACAAACATGGTGGCAAATGAGAAAATAAGGATCAGGATATTGACCATAATCCCTATGACAGAGTCATTTATGAATCCCCTGATCTTTACAGCATCATTGATCCTGGATATGATCTCGCCGGTTTTCATGGTATCAAAAAATCGCTGCGGCAGCCTGAAGAGGTGTCTGTAATAAGATATAATAAGTTGATTATCAATAATCTGACCTGTCTTTAGTACAATCACACTTTTAATAACAAAGAGGTAGATCAGCAGAAAAGTGACCATTACCATTACACTGCTCATGAGGTTCAAAAGCCCGGTGTTGTGGCTTAAAAATACATGATCGGTAAGTTTACCTATGTAGATTGATGTTGAGAGCCCAAGCAGAGTATAGATTACAGCACAGAAGAATGCCTGCATTAACGGTTTCCATACGGGTCGGAGAAGTGAAATAAGATCAGGTCTGGAAGGAATTTTACTAAGCAATTTTTCCACCTGAATCCCTTTCACAATTACGATGACAGCACCACTCCACTGTTTCTCGAAATAATCAAAGCTCCGGCGCTCTATTTTTCCACGGGCAGGGTCCATTACCATAACGCCTTTCCTGGTTATTCCGTAAACGCAAACATAATGCTGTAATCCGTTCTCCTGTTGGATATGAGCAATAAACGGAAGGGGTAGTTTGTCAAGATATTCGACCGGTCCCTTCATCCCTCTGGCACTATATCCAAATTGTTCCAGGGTTTTAACCATTCCCCACATGGAGGTTCCATGCTTATCGGTAGAGGCGATCTGTCTTACTCTTGCCACCGGGACCCGCTCATCATAATGAGCCATTACCGAGACAATACATGCAGGACCGCAATCAGTGCTGTCCCGTTGCCTGATACAGATATTCTTTCTGTTCATCTTTGCCTGCTGGTAACCGATGACGGATTCGCCCACCTGTTTACCCGTTCCACTAACAGTGATGCGAGTGATTGCCTGAACCTGATGATGCTCGCTGTAAAGGTCATACCTTTGATTAACAGTTCACGGGTACCATCACTTCGGTAAACCCAGGGTGTTTTCAGTCCGCATCTTATCCGGTAAACTGGTTCACCGTTTACCACTATCACATCGCTGCTTATCTGGTCCACGGTGGTTTCAATATATGCATGATGTCTGGATTCATGTCCGTTGAGCCTCAGTTTTACGCTGCTGCCCGGACATATCCCAGTTATACCTGCAGGGGACAGGTAACACTCGGCTACCAGGGATCCTGACGGAGATATGATGCCCAGGGATTTTCCTGGCTGGATCACGGATCCGCTGGTAAGCCCCGGACAGTTATTGAGACTGCCAGTTACAGGCGCAATAATATAATAGTCCTTCAGGGCGGAATTAATCAGTGCGATCTCACCTGTATATGAGGCGTTTTCCAGAAGTAGCCTGTTTAAATCATCCTCCAGCTGTTTTCTGTAACTTTCTTCCAGATCGTTGATTTTTGCACTCATAATCTGATAGTCGGATTTTGCCAGTTCATATTCATGTAAAGGGATGACTTCCTGGCCGAATAACTCCTTTGCTGTGAAATATTCCTTCTGCAGAAAGCCCTCCCTTATTTTCATATGTTCAAGCGTGGCCAGGTGGGATGTGTTGGATTGAATATAACGAGCGGTCAGGGAGGGTGCATCACCGTTCAACATAGCTGAAATGTCAGCAATAGATCTTTCATTCCTCCGCTGGAGCCTTTCGTATTCTCTGATCCTGGCGTCGGGAAGGGTTCTTTTGATCCAGACAACTGTATCACCCGATGTTACGAGCCTGTTGTTTGACAGGATAGTACTGTCGATAGTGCCTGCGATTGAGGAAAAGATCTCGGCTGGCTCTTTCTGGGGCCTGATCATTCCTCCGGCGGTGGTAACTATATCAATATCAACCAGAGGTAGTGCAATAATAATTCCGGAAATTATTAATATGATCACGTAGCCTGCGTGAAAGGAGCGTAAACGTCGCCTGTAAATCAGGTTAACAGTGCTATCCTCCAGCTCTTTCATTTCAGGTAAATATACTGGCTATCAGATATTTGAGTTGATCCCAAAAATGTAAGATTATTGAGAACACGATAATTGCCAAAAGGAAGAGTATCACACTTCGCCTGTCTGGTTTTTTTATCTTCATGGAGATCCGATTAAAAGAATTTGTGAGGAGAAACTGGGGTATATTAAAAGCCCTTTGATTCTCGATTCTGAGGGATGCAATTGAAGTAACCTGGCATTTTTTACGCAGTAAATAAGCACGTTACAAGATGTATCCCTCAGAAAACAATAAGAAGCCGTACCTTTTGATATGGCCACTTTACATCAGCCGTTAATGATATCGCTGATCTCTTTATTGAGTTGCCAGTCCGAGATTGCTGCCTGCATCCCCAGGATCGGAGTGGCAGATAATATGACGAACCGGATCACCCGGCCCACATCGTATGCGAATCCTCCTCCGTTAATATCCATCATACTGTCCGGGTCGATTGATCTGAAAATTTCTGCATTTTTCATTCTTAATTTTTTTATTGATTTTATTGTGTTTAAAATTTTTCAGGTCGGCCGGTTAACCCGTTTTTAAAATTATCCCAGTCCAGGATTATCTGTGCTGCGCAGACTACTGCAAGGGCAATAAGAAAAGGGTTCCCGCCATTTAATTCCTGCTGTTCGGCTTCCGGAATCGGAATAAATCGTTCAATGTTTACATCTGAGTTCATAATTATTTGTATTAAAGTCACCTACTCTGAAAAGGCTTTTCGGTATCCGCCTGTGTTGAGAGCTCTGCCATTTCCCTCTTTATGTGTTCGGGGATGACAGATCGGTCAGGGCGGGTGATTTTTTTTCGGGGAGTCAGTCGATCCAGACCACGTATGGTCTGTTGATGTCGGCTCTGAACCTGGTTGCTACTGAGGGAATATTTTCTATCTTTATTATTCATTTTAAACATCATGCAGATGAGTATCGAGAAGCAACTATTTGGCACTCTCCCGGGTGGAGGGGAGGTATATAAATATACATTGAAAAACAGTAATGGAATTGAGGTGGAGGTGATCACCTTTGGTGCCATAATTACTTCCATCAGGATTCCTGACAGAAATGGTGAACCCGGAGATGTGGTTCTGGGTTTTGATAAACTGGAGGATTACCTGGGAGATCATCCATATTTTGGTGCCATAGTGGGAAGGGTTTGCAACCGGATTGGAAATGCCAGATTTGAGCTGAATGGAGAGCTCTTTCGAATCACTGCCAATGAAGGTTCAAACCATCTCCACGGAGGGATCCGTGGATTTGATAAACAGCTCTGGAATGCATCTACTAAAAAATCGCCTGATCAGGTGGCAGTTATACTCGGTTATAAAAGTCCGGACGGGGAGGAGGGTTACCCCGGGACACTTCTGACAGAGGTGGAGTATTCACTCAATGATAAGAATGAACTGGGAATCGCATGCAGAGCAAAAACAGATAAGCCCACCCATGTGAACCTGACCAATCATACCTACTTCAATCTTAACAGTTGTAAGGGGACTGTTTATGATCATGAGTTATTCATCGATTCTGATCAGATTACAGAGCTGGACAACGAAAGTATTCCCACCGGCCGGATCCTGCAGGTCGAAAATACCCCGTATGATTTCAGGTTGACGGAACTGATCGGGAAGCGGATCGGGGAGAT
>CAZIAU010000267.1:0-5078 GCA_964536755.1 uncultured Bacteroides sp.
CATTGTACAGACTTGATACATCCAGTTGGTTAAGGTATAATTGCACCCAGAGTTCCAATCCCTTATTCAGGGTTTTACCAGCATTGGTACCAAAAAACTGATCTTCGGTGATTCTTTCAGTTACCAGGAGGTTTTTCAGGAATATTGTGTAAAATGCGGCATCATAACGTATCCTATCATCAAAGAATTTTCCCCGGTTGCCAATTTCCAGGTTCCAACCGGTTTCAGGTTTCAGATCCATATTGATGCTTCCTTCAGGAAATAGGGTCTCCTCAAGCGAAGGAGCGGAAAAACCGTGTCCGGCCGAAGCATATAAATGATGACTATTGTTGTGCCGGTAGCTTAGACCCAGCCTGGGGGAAAATACTGGTTGATAGCTGTAATGACCCGACTGGTCGGTGGAGTCGGTACGGTAATTCGTTGTGAGTTGATAATCTAGTATATTAACGTTAGTTCCAACATCCAGCAGCAGCCTGTCAGAAGGTTCCCATTGGATCAGCGTAAAGATGTTGGCATGTTTCCGGATCTCACTCTGATCGGCCAGGAGATTACCTCCGGTACCATTTACAGTTTCGTAGATCTGCCAGTCAACCCATTCGTGAAAATACTCCGTTCCTGCGCTGAATTTCCAAGATGCCAGTTCGAAGCTGGCAGATTCCCGGAAACCAAGATTCACTGACCGGTCGTCCAGGATATTGAAAGGCCTTGATTCAAAGGGGTCAGCCAGGGTTGAAAACAGGATCAGGTTATTGCTTAGCCTGCTGCTCGGTTGAGATTCAATCTTAATTCCTGTCAGGAGCCTTCTATATTCTTCAAAACCTTTGACCTGAAGCCAGCTCCGGGCCGCCTTCCAGGGTTTATACAGGAAATCGTATTCATTCAGCGAACTTGGGATACCGGCAAAGAGATCAATCATAGAAATAGTCAGTGATAAAATATTCCGTTTGTTAAAATACTTTGCACTCAAGAAAGCATTATTTCTTATATAGCTACTGTTCTGCCGGTAACCCTCAGAAGTGGTTCTTGTAAGTCCACCTGTTATTGCCAGGCGTTCACTCTTATAATGTATGGAAATGCCGAACCTGCCCGTTCCGAAGGAACCGTGTTCCCCAAATACTGAACCGGAGAAACCAAACTTTTCCGGATAGGGGGAGTTGAGCCTGACCACACCTCCAAGCCCGGATCCATACAGCGCGGATGAAGGGCCTCTTAAGATTTCCATGCTTCCGATTCCCATGAGATCCAGATCTTCCAATGTGCTGATCCCGTCTCCCGAGGTTAAAGGTATGTCATTTAGATAGGCCCTGATGCGATTGGTACTATAAGGTGTTCTTGATCCCACTCCCCTGATCACCAGCCTGTTGGTATTGTAACCTCCTGTCGCCATATGAACACCTGGGGCAAGATTTATCATTCCGGCAGAGGTAAGCATATAGTCAGGATCGATGGATTCAGGGTTAAGCAGAAAGAGTGCTCCGGTAGCTTTATCGTATGATTCACCGAAAGGGAGAACGGAGACGGTTACATCTTCAAGTAAGATCGTGTCTGCCTGGTCTTCAATGAACTGTCCGGCCACGGTAAGTAAAGGGATGGGCAGTCGAACGAGAACGAATATAAGTATGAAAGAATATCTTGCCATTGGATAGAAAGGTGCGACTTTTGTATTAATGTTCCAAATTCCTTTACTGGAAACCCTCTATCGCGGTATGCGGGATTGAATTTTACCGGGGAGAGGCATTTGTCAGCTGGAAAAACAGGCTTCGGGTTGGAGCGCTAAAGTTTGAGGAGGTACGATTACTTAACGTTGAGGCAGACCGGGTGATGCACCAGGAGTTGATCCTTAAGAATTTCGGACGTGTTAGAGATATAGGCCTTGATCCGGGTGGAAATGTTTATGTTGTTGTTAACCAACCCGACAGGGTAATCCGGCTTTCACCAATCGGGGAGCGCAGGGGGCACTAGATGTGCTTTCATGACCTCATAAAATCCTCTTCAAGAACGGTTCGCAGGGCCATAATTAACTCATCTGCGTTTTCCCTTGAGAATACCATGGGGGGCTTAATCTTCAGAACGTTGTTCTGTCTCCCGTCCGTACTCATCAAAATTCCGAGCTCTTTCATCCTGTTAACCAGGTAGGCCGCTTTTTCAGTGAGCGGGGTTCTGGTTCTGTCGGCCAGTTCGATACCCAGGAATAATCCACGTCCGCGTATATCTCCGATAACCTCAAATTCTTCCTGCACTTTTAAAAGTTCCGACTTCAGATAATTTCCCACACGGAGGGCGTTTTCCTGAAGGGATTCCTCTCTTATTACCTGCAGGACCTCCTGTCCGATGGCACATGAAACAGGATTACCGCCATACGTATTGAAGTACTCCATTCCGTTGGCAAATGCATCGGCAACTTTCTGTGTGCATATGACCGCCGCTAACGGGTGACCGTTGCCAATGGGTTTGCCGATGGTAACAATATCGGGAACAACTTTGTGGAGCTGGAATCCCCAGAAGACCTCTCCGACGCGACCGCAGCCAACCTGGATCTCGTCTGCAATACAGATCCCGCCTGCTGTTCGTATCGCATCGTAAGCAGTTTCCAGGAAGTGACCGGGCAGTTCAATCTGTCCGCCGCAACTGATAATGCTTTCGCAGATAAACCCTGCAACATTTCTGCCCAGTGATCTTATATGTTCGATCTGTTCCCGGATATGCCCTGCATATAACGGACCGGTTCCTTCGCCCCGGTAGAGACCCCTGTAGCTGTCAGGCAGTGGAACAATATGCGTGTGTTCCGGTTTTCCGGATCCTCCCCTGCCATCAAATTTATAGGAACTTACATTCACGCAACCACTGGTATTTCCGTGATATCCAACCTCAACAGCGATCATATCCCTGCTTCCTGTTGCCGTGTATGCCATACGCAGGGCAAGTTCGTTGGCTTCACTTCCGGAATTAACAAAATGGACAACTGATAACTCTTCCGGAAATGTTCTCAGAAGTTCTTTGGTGAAATTGTTTATGTTGTCGTGAAGGTAGCGGGTGTTGGTATTGAGTATGGCCATCTGTCGCTGACCTGCCCTGACAACCCTTGGATGTTCATGTCCGACGTGAGCAACATTGTTAACCGTATCCAGATATTTTCTCCCTTGACTATCAATAAGATAAACACCTTCCCCGCGTACGATTTTCAAAGGTTCCCTGTAGGACAGGCTAAGACCTTTGCCCAGGTGATTTGCTCTGTAATCAAGAGTTTCACTCAGATCCTCATCCCTCTTTTGTATGAGTCCGGATTTTTGGAAAATCAGGTTGGGATCGGGGCAGATGCTTTTCCATACTTTCAATTCGTCAGGATAAGCAGCACCGGGAAAATCATTTACATAATTAAGTGTCGATAACATTATCTGGAAATGGAGATGCGGAACCCAGTTGCCATTCTCGCGATAATTGCCGGTAATTCCAATCATATCGCCTTTTCTAACTGATTGACCGGTTTTGAGCTTCCCGACGCTTTCCAATGACATATGTCCATGCAAAGTATAGAAAAAGCAGGTTTCAGTTTTATGCCTTAAAATGATCAGCCCGCCATATTCCTTATCTCCCTCATTGTTCACGGAGACTACTACCTCTCCGTCAAAAAGTGCATGAACGGGAGTATTTGCAGGCATCCAGAAATCGATTCCCAGGTGTATGGTACGGCTCTCCTTTCCGTTATTACCTGTCCTGTCATATGTGGCAGAAGTGTATAACGACCTTGGTTCGAGGTACCCTCCGGCAATGATCTTATCGGGTTCTTCTGCCTGCATCCTGTCGATATTATATTGGAAAATTCCCAGATCATTCAATTCAGAATAATTTCCGGTGACGGGTCCTGAAACACTCAGATCAAGGTGATGAACCATCTCTTTCCCCAGGGTGGGAAAAAGGGAAACCATTCTTACGGGATGATCTTCACACCAGTTTCTGAAACTTACTTCATTGGGATGAGCTGTGAAGCCGCAGGCCCTCCTGAAGCTGTATAATGCAAATTCTGCCCCGATCTGCTTCCATCTCTTCAGGACCTCCCAGGCAGGCTTTTCGCTGATCGACAAGTATTTATTATCGGGTTCAGCCTTCCTGTTCAGGGCAGCTCTGGTTACACTGATCACCAGGCGCATAGCCACCAGATTATAAAGAAATTCCAACTCTTCTTCAACCAGGGGAAACTGATTATGATACCCCTCAACCAGGGGTAAAGCTGCACCCAGTGGATCAGGTTTACCCATCACAGCATAGGCGACAGCTATGGCCAGGTCGTTGATGACCTGTGTATGAATCACATCGCCAAAATCAACAATCGCTTTTACCTCCGGATCTGACAGATTATCAGTAACTATGATGTTGTTGTCATTGGCATCGTTGTGCACAACACCCTTCCTCAATTTCTGGTATTCGGTCTGAAAGGAGTTATACTGATCATGGAAAAAGGCTAATATCTCCTGTTTCTCATCTGAAAACAGGTTTCGGTATTCAGAGGTCCAGCCGGCCTGGGCAAGATCCCATTCGAAATAGCGTTGTGCCATTGGATGTTCAAATCCCTGTAGTGTCCGCGTGAGAAGTCCGGCCTGATTACCCAAGCTATAGAGCAGCTTATAGGTGACCGGATTTACAGATGACCATAATCTTCCATCGATCCAGGTAATTAACTGAGTAAAACGGTTCCTGCCTTCTTCATCCTTAAATTCACTGACAGGATTTCCCTGCGGGCCCGGTACCGTTACCGGCGATACAATCTCACTTCCGTTCTCCTTGACATAATGAAGAACGGCATGCAGAAAAGCAATTTTTTCCAGCTTCTCACCGGGCCGGCTTATCTTAAGGAGGTATTTTTCCGAAGGTGTTTCAAGCATGAAATTGAAAGACACCTCTCCCTGAAGGGGGGTGACTTTCCCCTCAATCCGGTAAAGATCCCAAACAATCTTTTTTGCCTGGTCTGCGTCAATTCTGACCGTTGAGTAATCCTTTTTCATCATAATCACCTGGAATTATTCGCTTTATTCAAAAAATTCAAAAGCGTCAATAATATCCAGATAGACTCCGTCAAAACC
>CAZIAU010000268.1:0-5065 GCA_964536755.1 uncultured Bacteroides sp.
TGGGCATTTTATAAAGGTTGACAAGTGAATCCGCCGCAGGCAGAGTGGTCTCATACTCGACTTCGTTATAAACGTGTTTAGTGGTTTTACCGTACTGAAAGGTCAACCGCATTCCGAAATTTCTGACCCGATAAATCAGTCCGGCGCCGCCGATATTCTTGCGTTCGGCATCACCCAGTCTTTTAATCTGGAAATTTATATCGGTTTTGGCGTTTTCACGAATACGCCATTCCTCGGTCCAATCCATCCAGATGGTATCTCCGTAATCGTAACCCGGCGGTAAAAGATCAGCTTTATAGGGAGAATTCCCCTCTTCATCCTTAAGAATGAAGAATTTCCTGATTGCAAATGGCGATCCTCTGTCATCCTGGGGTTCGTAGGCTTCAATTGCCCATTTGGTGAGCGAGATCCTGGCTACGCCTCTCCCTCCCCGCTCAAAGGTCAGCTGTAAGCATGTAACCCCATCGATCCGAATGGAAAAATACCTGCCATTATGAATGTGAAACAGATAACTCTCTCCCCCGCCGGCAATATTCAGTCCGTACTGCCATACCCAGAGCGCTTCGGTATTACCTTCAGCCCTTAATACATTGCCATCGTAGAACATGTCCATGAAGGGAACTCCCGGCTCGCCGGCTTTTACCCCGTAGCGTTCAGTAACAAGTTTATATTCAGGAGTACTGAGCGTCTTATCTGCCCAGTACAATGCGCTGTCCGGTTTATTGATTGCCAGGTACATTTCGGAAAGATAGGTTTGAACCGCACCTTTTGTCAGTCGTCCATCAAGATCCGGCTCAACAACAATATATTTTTCAGCGAACAGTAGGTCCGTGATGATCTGCCGCCTGACCTGGTCAACCGGAGTACGCTCCCAATCTGTCCTCACTGTCGATCCGGTTGATTCTTTAAGATTCAGCGGGACGTCACCCCATCCATAAGTCAAGTGCCTGTAACACCAAGCCCGGATGGCTCTCGCCTGGGCAACAATCCTGTTTTTATTATCCTGGGGATCATTCCCACCCCCTTCCCAGTTGATATCTTCATCTCCGGCCCGGTTAATAATCGTATTTGCAGCGTTTATAGTACGGTAAAGCCATACAAAAGGCCTCAAATGAGCATCATTGACCGGATTATTGGTTGTGGTCCATTCGTTGCCTACAGCAAACGAATTATCTCCCAGTTTAAAGTAATTACCGACCATATTATCGACGCCGTTCAGCCAGGTCCCCCCGATATAGTCGTTTAATCCGCTCCTTTCCTCTCTGACTAAAGCATAGAGTCCATTTAAACCCGTTTCGAAACCATCTATATCACTATAAAGAGTTTCTGCAGTTATGATATGCGGTATATCTTCTTCCAGGTAATCGCTGCAACCGGCGGCGATAAGAACCAGAAATATATATGGCAAAATTCCTTTTGTTTTCATTGTACGGAAATTTAGTTTAAAGAACATCAGACAGAACATTTTAGAATTCCAGATTCAAACCAAAGACAATCTCTTTCTGGTACGGGATATCCCGCTGATCATCCAATTCTGGATCCATCCCGTTTTCCCATTTAGAGATAGTTAGAAGATTTCGACCGGTAACATATAAACGAAGTCTGTTTAATCCGATCTTCCGGATCAGATCATTTGAAAAATTATAGGAAGCTGACACATCTTTGATCCTTATAAAGCTGGCATTGGTATAAAGTATCCCCTGCTGTCCGCCCATATATTCAGCCCTGAAATCATTCCTTACCCAGTTATTCGTTGGATTATCAGGAGTCCACCAATCCTTCTTAATGGTATTCCTTCTTATTTCGCTATGGGTATTGTCAGACATCAGCCTGTTGCGTTTTGTCACTCCGTGCACTCCGTGAATGAAAACGTTCAGCGAGAAATTCTTGTAGGAGAATGTATTATTCAATCCCCAGAGAAAGTTGGGATCTCTTTGACCGATTATCTCTCTGTCTTCAGCATCAATCAGATAATCCATATTCACATCCTTCAGTTTGACATCCCCCGGTACCGAACCATATTTTGCTGCTTCTTCAGCTTCATCCTCCTGCCAGGTTTCCACCCACCGGAAGTCATAAATTACCCTGATGGGCTCACCGATGAACCATGCATTGACAAGATCATCAATTTCCTCACCCTCTTCATCCAGGTCCCCGTATAAGGATACGATCTCATTCTTAACAAAAGATAGATTACCCGAAGTGACCCACTGGAAATCGGGTGTCGAGATATTCCTTGAAATGACGGAGAACTCAATGCCGGTATTTGCCGTTTTCCCTATATTCTGGGTAATGAAAGTTATTCCATGCACCCCTGAGATGGTCCTGTTCAGGAGCAGGTCGGACGTATTGGTCTTATAAACGTTCAGGTTACCTGTAAAACGATTATTCTTCATTCCAAAATCCAATCCCAGATTTAAGGTCCTGGATGATTCCCATCCGAGATTATCAATTGCCAACACACTGGGTTCATAACCTGGAAGTGTAGTGTTGCCATTGATTATATTTATTGGTTTCAGTCTTGAAATAGCCTGGTAAGGGCCAACAGCCTGGTTACCATTGACCCCGTAAGAAGCCCTTAATTTAAGTTCATTAAACAACTCCGTCCACGGGAAAAAATCCTCATTGGCAATATTCCAGCCTAAGGCAAGTGATGGGAAAAGTCCCC
Source organism: uncultured Bacteroides sp. (assembly GCA_964536755.1). Taxonomy (GTDB): domain Bacteria; phylum Bacteroidota; class Bacteroidia; order Bacteroidales. The sequence continues at coordinate 2,669 of CAZIAU010000268.1, forward strand.
ACTTGGAATTGGCACCAAATCCTGAGAATCCATCCCTTCGCCCTGTTGCTGTGAACAGGTAACGGCTGTCATAGGAGTAATTTATCCTTAACATTTGCGATATGAGAGATGATGATCTGAATAAATATTCCGGCTGAATAAATTCAGCCTGTCCTATGGAATACTGGGTCAGGAAATCATGTGGAAAGCCCTGTGCGGAAATAGCGGTTGATTCATATTTTTCTTTTTCATAACCGATAAGTCCTGTAGCAAAGATCTTATGAACACCGAACTCGCCGACATAAGAAAAAATATTCTCTATTGTGGAACCATTGGATATATTTCGTTCCGTTTCAGAGCCACCCTCCAACTTATAACCGGTTGAAGAGTTCTTTCCCTGATAGGTGGCTTCATCAGACAGGGACAATTTTATTCCTGTATTGAGCCTGTAGCTAAGGCCCGGAATAAAGGGAATTTTTACCAACGCATAATTGTTGGTTATCACCTGGTAACCCAGGTCTTTGTTGTCCCATATTGTCGACTCCAGTGCGTTATAAAGATCTTCATTCCCTGGCCAGGGATAAATTGTCAGATTCCCGTCCTCATCAAATGGAGTAACAAGGGGATTCGCCTTTGTAATCTCTTCAAAATCTGCAGGAATTCCACTTTCGTCAATGTAGGATAATTGTGTACGTGTACCAAAAGAGAGCCATTCAGTAAGCTCAATGTCCAGATTGATCCTGCTTGAAGCTCTCAGGAAATCATCTTTCAACGCTATTCCTTTTACGTCAAGTAAATTTCCGGATACGTAATACTTTATATTTTCTGTTCCCCCGGATATGGATAAATTATGATCCTGACTTCGCCCGTTTCGCAATGCCAGGTCATACCAGTCAACCCAGTTGCCCGCTTCATAATTCATAATCTCATGCTCGGTCATATACTCCGGGCCCCGGATCATTTTAAAATCATAAAACTCCCCTCCGTCCATGGTTTGCGGCAAATTAGTCGGACTCTGCATTGAATACTTCACATCATATCTAAAGACCGGTTTTCCCGTATTCCCGACTTTTGTCGTAATCAGGATTACTCCATTGGAACCCCGGGAGCCATAGATCGCAGCAGCCGACGCATCCTTAAGAATTTCGATGGACTCAACATCGGTCGGGTTCACGTCACTTATCTGCCCTCCATATGGCACCCCGTCAATAACAATTATGGAGGTGCGTCCCCTTACCAGGATGGATTGATCAGGATTAGCTCCTGCAGCAGATGTCTGGATCATTACGCCGGGAATAGCTCCTTTTATGGCTTCAGCAACACTAAGATTTGGCCCCATGTCCAGATGCTCTTTGCCCAACGAAGCAACCGTTCCGGTGATATCACTCTTCTTCTGGGTCCCGTACCCGACAACTACAACCTCATCAAGGCCAAATGACTCTTCCTCCATGACCACATCAAAGATGGTCCTGTCGCCCACCGGCAACTCCTGGCTTGTCATTCCTATAAAGGAAAACTTAAGAGCCTCGGCGTTTTCAGGAATATTCAGCCGGAAATTTCCTTCGGCATTCGTAATTGCTCCAACTGTAGTGCCCTTTACGATCACCGATACTCCTGTCATGGGCTCACCGTTTATATCGGTAACCGTACCTGTGACCACCTTTTCCCCCGATACACCTGTATTCTGGGAGAAAGCCGGTGCTGAAGCCGCAAAGAGAAACAGCATCAAAACAAGGATCATACTCAAACTTTGCGAAATTATCTTCATGATCCTCCATTTCGGAAGGACTTTAAGATCCGGGATTTTCATTTTATCTTTAGTTTTAGGGTGACTATAACAGTGAAGCCCTGAAGCTCCGGAATTCTGGATTACATCTATATTTCAGGGCTGTAATATATCCTAAATTAGAAGCTGGTTATTAATTATTCCTTAAAAAGTTATTAATTAACCCCCCAGCCCTCCGTCTTAAGTTTGCTGACCGGCTCGAGTGTAATGGATTTAAAATGCATCAGATATGCATCACTTTTTGCCACTGGCCTAATGGTCAGGGTGTAGTCTCCTGCCGCCGGGATTTCAATATAGCCAATGGGGAACGACTCGTATTCAAACCATTCACCCGTATACACCGTATTGGCTTCAATTACCGAATTACCTATGGTGACTTTATAGGATTTCCCTTCAGAATCCCTGTTTGCCGCATAGGATATGTCCATCCGGAATTTTCCCGGCTCCGTCACACGGACAATCCATTCTGCTGCATCATCCGGCCCGGTCCATTTTGAGATATGAAACCCTCCTTTCCGGTTGAACCTGGTGGCAGTTTCCCCCGTTGTGTTTACAGTTAAATAATCCAGCTCTGCAGCTCCGTTCTCATCCTGCAAAACCACCTGGGGATCAACCTTCGGATCGCCCTCTGT
>CAZIAU010000269.1:0-4677 GCA_964536755.1 uncultured Bacteroides sp.
ACCATGATCAGCAACAGCATTCCCCCTAGAAGAGAAAAAATGGTTCTCTCTTTACTGCCATTTTCATGCAGATATTCAAGGGATTGAAAATAGCTGTACCGGAGACTGGTCAAATTATCAGTGCAAACCCTTACATACATGGTCACCATCCCGCGATTTATCAGATTCAGCTTAACAGCGGGCCAGTCCTTGTAAACATAACCTCTCAGGTCCTCGGGGAATGCCATCCCTGCGTATTGCGTAATAAATTCCCCGGTTGGATTTTGAAGATAAGTCGTAATTGTGTCCGCACCGGAACCGGAGAATACGAGCAGGTAGGTCTGGTCGCAGGATAACCTGGATTCAATATTCAACCTTAACCATATGCATTCGGACCCATGAGAGGTGGCATAGATCATCTCCTTAAATTTTCTGTTTTTAACGAAAAGCGACTGTACGGAATCCCTTAGTATATCATGCAATGTCAGGTTCCTGGAACTATCTGCAAGATAGTCGACATACCCTATGGGAAAAATTCTTGTAATATCTGTTCCTTTTGTCACAGGAATATGTAAAACCGAATCCGCGCTATTCCTGTATACTTCAAATTCAAAGGTCCTGGATGCGGGTCCGGCTTCCAGATAAGGATTTTCCGAACTGTCTTTTTCAGATCTCAGGTAAGAAGCTCCGTCTATGGCTATTATCCTGTCCCCCTCTTCAATGGCGTTTTTATAAACGGTGAATTTGTTTCGAAACCTGCCCGTTTTAGCCGGGCGAGATATCCTTGCCGTATCCGTTAAGCCATAATTGTCGTTAAATTCCCATGTGAAATCAAACCGGCCGTCGTAGATGATATTTTGACCCATAACAAAGGTTGGATATTCGACAAACATGAAACCCAGGAATGCTAAAAACAGTAGTATGCGGCGCATTTAAACAGAATAAGGTAGATTCAAATATATAAACATTCTGCCATCTTCAAGATATTGAGAACTCCGGTAGCAGGTATTTTCTGATGACTTATTTTGAAAAAGTGGATTCATATTGTATTTGAAATTTTACAGAAACTTTATTCATTTGTGATTGTCTTGTGATATATCAGATATTTCTTTGTAGCAGGTAATTTATACCTATTATGAAAATATGAAAAAGCACAAGACATGAAGACTCAGATTTTAATATTAATATTGCTTTTGAATGGTTTGAGCGGATGCGCCCAGAATAAAGCGGATGAACTTATGAATCCTTATTATAGAACCCTGACACCGGAAGAGAAGAGAGTCATTATATATAAAGGGACTGAACGTCCCTTTACAGGTAAATATGATGAGTTCTTTGAGGATGGCATTTACGTTTGTAAACAATGTGGTGCCGAGCTGTACAGGTCGACCGATAAATTTAATTCCGGCTGTGGATGGCCCAGTTTCGATGATGAGGTACCCGGTGCGGTAACCAGGACAACGGATCGCGATGGCGTTAGAACGGAGATCTCCTGTAGTAACTGTGGTGCTCACCTCGGGCACGTGTTCCTGAATGAAAGATATACCAGTAAAAATACCCGTCACTGTGTCAATTCTGTCTCTCTCCAATTCATTCCGGCCAGGACTTTGAAAGGAGCCGACAAAGACACGGCTTATTTTGCCGGCGGTTGTTTCTGGGGTGTTGAATATTACATGGAAAAGGCAGCCGGTGTTATATCTGTTGTATCGGGCTATATGGGCGGAAGAAAAAACAATCCGACCTATAGCGAAGTGAGCCGTCACCAAACAGGTCATGCGGAAACGGTTCAGGTTGTATTCGACCCTTCAAAAACCAATTATGAGGAGGTGGCGAAACTATTCTTTGAGATCCATGACCCGACCCAGGTGAACCGCCAGGGACCCGATGTGGGGAATCAATACCGGTCGGAGATATTTTACCGGAGTGTGGAGCAAAAGGAGATTGCCGAAAAGCTGGTTTCTCTCCTGGAGAAAAAAGGATACAAAGTTGCAACGCTGATCACCCCTGTGAGGACCTTCTGGAAAGCAGAAAGTTATCATCAGGACTATTACATGAGAAAAGGGGGAACCCCTTACTGTCACAGGCGCGTTGACCGCTTTTCGAATTGAATTGTTGTTTTTTTTCAGTAAACTTATAAAAGTTTAATTTTGGTAACCGGGTTTCACTGATAAATTAATGCATCCTTTCGTTCACTCCATCAAGCAACACCAGAGAATTATTCTTCAGATTGCGTTTGGCCTGCTTTTCGTTGCACTGGGCATCTACTTTTTTAAACATGAAATAGGAGAACTATCCGGTGTACGGGGAACATTGGCCCATGCGAACCCTGTATGGTTGTTATGGGGTTTCCTGCTACTGCTTGCTTATTTAATCGTGCAGGGAATGATGTACCAGCAAAGTTTCAGAGCAATAAATGAAAAGATACATTTAACTACAGGCATAAACCTCTTCCTGAAGCGGAACCTGATCAGCGTGTTCCTGCCTGCCGGGGCCCTGACGAACATGTTATTTTTCAATGAATCGGTTGAGCGGAAGGATGGCGTAAATAAAACCCAGGTTTATTATGCATCTTCTCTGTTCTCCATCTGCTCCATTATGTCCGGTTTTATCATCGGGTTGCCGGCCCTGGTCTGGTTGTTATTTAAGCAAAGTGTTTCAGAAAAAATGATTGTAGGGATCCTGCTGGTGCTCATCCTGTTGGGAGCGATAACCGTTTCGGTCATCAGTTTTAAGCGCAGAGGGAGAGTCTTTTATTTTTTGGAGAAACGGTTCCCTGAATTTGTCCAGCTACTCAACGAAATGAGCCAGCAGGCTTTCAGCCGGAAAAAATTCTGGCTGGTGGTGGGATTATCAGTCATGATTGAAATCATTGGCATTTCTCACCTATATATTGCAGTAAAAGCCCTGGGAGGAGACCCGACTCTGGCCATGGCCGCCATCGGTTACGCTATCGTCTTGCTGTTGCTGATGAGTTCACCTTTTCTGAGGGGAATCGGTGCGGTGGAGGCAGCTCTGACCTATGCCCTGACATTTTTTGGATTATCCGCGGTAATGGCTTTATCAGTGGCTTTACTGTTCAGGTTTTTTGAGTTCTGGGGGGTTCTGTTATTTGGGATCCTGGCCATGGTGGCCAGAAAGGACAACATTATCGTACGCCTGTTCCCGGCGCTCTTATTGTTCCTGCTCGGATTGGTCAATATATTATCTGGCATATCTCCTGCCTTGCCGGAACGGTTGGAAGCACTTTCAAGGTTGATCCCGCTGGAGGCTATTGCAGCCTCCACCTGGCTGGTTATTCTAGCCGGGATCATTATGCTTGCCACCTCTATCTACCTGGTCAGGGGATTGCGAAATGCATGGATCCTGGCAATGGTCCTGAGCGGGCTTTCGCTGATTGCCCATTTGACCAAAGGGATTGACTGGGAAGAAGCAACGGTGGCGCTGGTTACCCTGATCAGCCTCATTTACCAGCGTAGCCAGTACTTTATTAAACCTGATCTGAAGCTGGCAAAGCGAAGCCTTTTCCCCGGCCTGGTGATGTTTGTGTCTGTAATTTTCTTTGGCACCCTTGCCTTCTGGCTGCTCAATTTCCGCCATTTCAATATGGATTTCAGCCTGTGGAAGAGTTTCCAGGAATCTGTCAGCGCCTTTTTCTTGTTACATTCTGATCTGAACCCGGCCACTTCTTTCGGACGGCAACTGATGGTTGGATTGAACATACTGGGCGGGACTACACTGGTTTACTGTGTCTACCTGTTTTTTCGTCCCCTGATCATGAAGCCTGCAACAACGGATATGGAAGACATGGAAAAAGCCAGGGAACTGGTTGAAAAATATGGAAACAGCAGCCTTGACTATTTCAAAACATATTCCGATAAAAAGTATTGGTTCAGCCAGGAAGATGAAGCATTTGTTGCATTTAAAACCTCTCTGAATTATGCGTTTGAATTGGAAAATCCGGTTTGCAGGGACGAGTCCGTATTGACCAGGAGTATTCTGGCATTCGATGAATATTGCAGGCAGAATGGATTACGCTCTGCATATTATCGCATTCCCGAGAAGTTAAAGGAGCAATTTGAGAAACTGGATAAAAAGATGATTCCCATAGGTGAGGTTGCTGTGATTAACCTGGAAAACTGGACGCTGGCAGGAGGCCATAAAGGGGGATTGCGCAATGAGGTGAACAAACTTACCAAGCTGGGATATACATTCAATGTGAACCCACCCCCGCAAAAAGATGCTTTTCTTCAGCAGCTAAAGGCTGTCAGTGATAGTTGGCTGAAAGAGACGGATCGAGCGGAACTCGTATTCTCCCAGGGGCTGTTCGATGAGAAAGAATTAAAGAACCAGACTATACTTAGCGTAGAGAATCCGGAGGGAAAGGTGGCGGGTTTTGTCAACATAATTCCGGACTATGATCCCGGTGAAGCCAACTTCGACCTGATGCGCAAAACCGAAGATTCACCAAACGGTACCATGGACTTTCTGTTTGTAAAGATGTTTGAATACCTCAAAACCCTTGGATTCAAGGCCTGCAATATGGGTATGGTGCCCTTTTCCGGTATTGATAAGCCGGAGAATGTTCAGCAGAGGGTCCTTAAACTGGCCTTTGAACGTATCCACCGGTTCGGGCACTACAAAAGCCTGTGGAATTATAAGGATAAACCTCTACAGTTGTGTTCATTGCCAGGATATTTC
>CAZIAU010000269.1:4687-5036 GCA_964536755.1 uncultured Bacteroides sp.
TGATGCCCCATCAGATCTGATCTATCTTCCCGCTGCCCTGGAAAGAGTATTTGAGCCCTGATTGTCCTGGTTCTGTGAGGAAAACAAAAGGATTTATAATAGCGATTGAAGATCCTATCCAGGAACAGTTTAATGAGAGGGTACTTTCGTGTTAAATAATGGTTAAATAAAGACCCATGACTCTTTTATTTCATCAAAAGATCATAAATTATATACTTGAAATAATTAATGATCATGAGAAAATCTTTACTGTATGCTGGTTTTGTAATTCTGCTGCTTGCTTGCGCTAAGAATGAAAACGAAAATCCGCAACCGGAATCCTTTAAAGCGGTGATAGAGAAAGGAGGAG
>CAZIAU010000270.1:0-5033 GCA_964536755.1 uncultured Bacteroides sp.
AAGCTGAGTATCTGACGGTACAGTTCTCCATCGCTACCGAACATTCGTCAATATAGACTTCACCGTAGTTACTGCTGTATCCGCCCCCATACTCCACTGTACAATACTCCATGCTCGAAATGTTGGAAGCACCGTCATAAAATCCAATATAATCCCAGTCACCAGGTGACCGGATTGCGGATGAGGATGTAAATGTAATAGGCAGTTCTGCTGTTCCGTCAGCAATCAGTGTTGCTCCGGATGCTCCGCTATGGTACCCGATATACATACCTCTCCCCTGTTCAAACATTATCACAGCACCGGGTTCGATTGTCAGAATGGCTCCGTCAACATAGACATCGCCGGTTATGAGGTGAGGAGTCCCTGAAATCCAGGTTTCGTCCGCTTCCAGATTGCCACTGTGTTCAATAACGGAAGGGGCCAGTACGGTAACAGGTGTGCTTTGCTCGTCACTTTTTCCTATATCATTGCTGACTGTCAGAACGACGGTGTAGGTTCCTTCTGCCATAAATGTGTGTTCCGGATTGGCCTCCGTGGAAGATCCACCATCCCCGAAATCCCAGGAAAAAGATGATGCATTTACAGAGCAGGATGAATTAAAAATTGCAGGTAATCCTGCCACCACCTCATCGGGAGTTACAAAACATGCTTCCGGAGCATTGGGGTCAAGGAGATCACACGAGTTAAATATCAGTGAAATCACTACCATTACACTTAACAGAACAGAATGTTTTTTCATTTTGCGTGGCTTATTTAGATTAAATAAATTACAATTTATTATAAAGTTACAAATATTACTATCTATCGTTGGGGTTTTTAACATTTTTATCTTCGGTTATCTCAGGTTACCTTATATCTTTATCAAATTATCGTTATTTTTAATATGCAATCGATTGCGCTAAAATATGAAAAGGCTTGATTTAGCATTAAATATGAGAGAAACAGGTGCTGTTCCTCTCTTTTACAACCCCGATTATGAAGTCTGCAAAGAAGTTATTTCTGCATGCTACAGGGGAGGAATGAAGATATTTGAATTCACCAACCGGGGTGATCTTGCACACGAACTCTTCTCTGGACTTGTTAAGTGGGCGAAACAAACCCTGCCCGACCTTGTGTTAGGTGCAGGTACAGTAATAGATCCCGGAACATGCTCCCTGTACATTCAGCTGGGAGCAAAGTTTATTGTGTCACCCCTTCTTAATGAAGAGATGGCTAAAGTGTGCAACCGGAGAAAAGTAATGTGGATACCCGGCTGCGCAACAGCTTCGGAGATTGGCAAAGCAGAAGAGCTGGGAGCAGAAGTGGTCAAGATGTTCCCTGGCCCGACTGTCGGAGGTGCCAGATTTCTTAAGGCATACCTGGGGCCTTGTCCCTGGTCCAATATAATGCCGTCGGGTGGAGTCTCCCCGACTGAGGAGAATCTGAAAGAGTGGTTCGATGCAGGTGCCTTTTGTGTGGGGATGGGTTCACAGCTGATCACAAAGAAGATCATTGCAGAGAAAAATTATCATCAACTTGAGATGATGTGTGTTGAAACAATAAAGATGATTAAGAAGATACGGAGTTAGAAACCAACCATATAAGATCAACTTCTGAAACCATTAAATCAAAATATTTAAGCTTAAATTAAATTTTGTGTTAGTTTAGCAGCACAATTAAACCGATCAAATATGACGAAGACAGAAAAAATGAGAACTTAAAGGTAAAGAATCCTGGCAATGCTTATTTACGCCACAACGGTAAACTATTTTGACAGAAGCATTATCTCGGTTCTGGCGCCCACCCTGAGTGAACTGTTTAACTGGTCCAATAACGACTATGCCAACATCATGATCTTTTTCAAGCTGGCCTATGCACTGGGCATGCTGACCATGGGCGGGATCATCGACAGGCTGGGTACCAAAAGAGGCTATATCCTTTCTATCGGTACCTGGAGTATTTTCGGGATGCTGCATGCTGCAGTGAGACCGGCTTTCAGCGTAATAGGTTTTTCCATTGCCCGTTTTGGACTGGGTTGGGGTGAATCTGGGCATTTTCCCTCTGCCCAGAAAACAGTTGCCGAATGGTTCCCTAAAAAAGACAGGGCGTTCGCTACCGGAATATATAATGCTGCAACGAGTCTCGGAGCCATTGCAGCCCCTTTTGTGGTGGGGGCAATTGTTCATTTGAATGGCAAAAACTGGCAGATCCCCTTTCTTTTAACAGGCGCACTCAGCGCCATCTGGGTGATCCTGTGGAGCAGAGTCTACAAGAAGCCGGAAGTACATCCCAAGGTTTCCAAGGCAGAATTAGCATATATTGAAAGTGACTCCGTAACGGAAACCACTGAAAAACTGCCATGGAAAGCTGTTCTGCCTAGAAGACAGACCTGGGCTTTCGCAGTGGGGAAAATTACAGATGCAGTCTGGTGGTTCTATCTGTTCTGGGGAGCCAAGTTCCTGGCTGCGGAATTCGGCGTCAATATAAAAAACATCGGGGTTCCTTTCCTGATCATCTATCTACTTGCTGATTCGGGTAGTATTTTCGGAGGCTGGATTTCCGGGTTCTTTATGGGAAGGGGATGGTCGCTCAACAAAGCCAGGAAACTGACTCTGCTCATGTGTGCACTGGTCATCCTGCCGGTAAGCTACGTTGCTTTTACCGAAAGTAAATGGCTCGCAGTGATTTTGATCGGAATTGCAGCCGGAGGCCACCAGGCCTGGTCAGCCAACCTTTTCACCATAGTATCTGACCTTTTCCCGAAAAAGGCTGTGGCATCCGTGACGGGTATCGGAGGCATGTTCGGTGCCGTAGCGGGAATTATCAGTGACAAAGCACTGGGCAGGGTGCTGGATGCCGCAGGTAATACAGGGTATTTCTGGGCATTCCTGGTCTCAGGAACCCTCTACCTCTTCATTCTTGGAATTGTGCATCTTATGGTTCCCAAAATGGAGCCGCTTGACGAGCGACTTCAACCGGTAAAATTATAATCCGGCTCTATCAGATAAACATTAAAAAGTCCGGCAAAAACCGGACTTTTTTTTTGATCGAGCGCTTAGTAAGCACATTATTTACGTTAACTTTGTTTTTGATCATCAGGAAATAATAAGCAAAGGGTTGGATCACCTGCAGCAGGCTCTCAGAAACGAGCCCAATGGTTTCGAATTGTTTCCGGAAAAATTTACCATCAGAGAGTTGCAATCACTCGACGAAATTATCCTTGACTGTAAATTGGATAACCGGAATTTCAGAAAAAAGATCCTGAAATCAAGCTACAGGGCCCAGCCGGATGAAAAACAGAGAGGAGTAGCAGATAAGCCGGCCCATTATTGCCGGTTTGACAAGGATATTTACAAAAAACATAAGAGTGACAACATGGCGTTCACTAACCAATAACCAATAACCATTAAAATTTCACCTATGTACTTACTGGGATACGATGTGGGAAGTTCCTCAGTGAAAGCAAGCCTGATCGATGCTGATTCCGGCCGTGCTGTGGCTTCCGCCTTCCATCCAAAAAAAGAGATGCGTATTGATGCCCCGAAAGCAGGATGGGCCGAACAGGATCCGGAGCAATGGTGGTCCAATCTGATTCTGGCCACCAATGATGTAATGCAGACAGCCGAGATAGATCCGTCAGAGTTAAAGGCCATCGGGATAGCCTACCAGATGCACGGACTGGTACTTGTGGATAAAAACCATGAACTGCTTCGGTCATCAATAATATGGTGCGACTCAAGAGCTGTTTCTCACGGTGCTCATGCCATGAAAACTCTCGGTGATGAACAGTGCCTGTCTCATCTTCTGAATTCACCCGGGAATTTCACAGCCTCCAAACTGAGCTGGGTGATAATGAACGAACCCGAAGTGTATGAAAAAGCTTACAAGTTTATGCTTCCGGGGGACTATATAGCCATGAAGCTTTCCGGAGTTATCAACACCACCATCTCAGGTCTTTCAGAAGGTATTTTATGGGACTTCAAAGAGAATACCATTGCTGATTTTTTGCTCGAATACTACGGGATCCATGATCACCTGATCCCGGACATTGTTCCAACATTCTCTGAACAGGGCAGACTCTCTGCAACAGCAGCAGATGAGCTTGGCCTGGTACCCGGGATACAGATCGCATACCGTGCGGGGGACCAGCCCAACAATGCATTTTCACTCAATGTAATCAATCCGGGTGAAATCGCGGCCACAGCAGGCACCTCAGGTGTGGTTTACGGAGTAAGTGATGAAGTGAAGTATGATCAGCGAAGCAGGGTAAATACATTTGCTCATGTGAACCACAGTCCGGAACTTAACAGGCTCGGAGTTCTTCTCTGCATCAACGGTACAGGGATCCAGTATTCCTGGCTTAAAAAAAATCTTTCCCAGAGGGATTTGAATTACCCGGCATTAAATGACCTGGCCAGTGAGGCTCCCATCGGAGCTGACGGCCTTATCATGCTGCCCTTTGGGAACGGAGCCGAAAGAATGCTCGGCAATCTTAACGTGGGAGGTACGATTACCAATATCAACTTCAATATTCATGATGCCACCCATCTTGCAAGAGCCGCCACGGAAGGGGTCGCATTCTCCATGCAATATGGAATGGAGATCATGAGAGAGATAGGTATTCATCCAAAAGTGATCAGGGCAGGGCTGGCCAATATGTTCCTGAGCCCCCTGTTCCGGAATACCCTGGCTGAAATCTCAGGTGCCACCATCGAGCTATATGATACTGATGGATCTGTCGGAGCGGCAAACGGGGCGGGAATAGGCTCGGGAGTATACGGATCTTTCGAGGAAGCCTTCGAGAACCTGCATAAAATGATGGTGATCGAACCCATAGGTGCCGACAGGGGAGAATTGGATGATGCCTACAAAAACTGGAAAGAGGTACTGGAATTCTGCATATCGAGTAACTTAAAATCTAAATAGATGGAATTTTTATCAGGTAACAGAGAATTTTTTCCGGGGATCGGGAAAATCAATTATGAGGGCAGGGATTCTGATAATCCGCTGGCCTTTAAATTCTACGACGAGAAAAAGGTAATAGCCGGCAAAAC
>CAZIAU010000271.1:0-5032 GCA_964536755.1 uncultured Bacteroides sp.
TCGGCCCGCTCGTCCGGAAGCACCCCGTCGATATTCAAACCCTCCTTTACCGCCCCTTTCGGGTTGATCAGCCTCAGGTTAAGAGGATCCACATGCCAGGAAATATCGCTCCCGTATGTCGCTCCAGGATTCGGTCCGGTTACCATCTGTATCCAGTAATCCCTGATCTGCCCGAGCTTAACTGTATCTTCAAGGTACCCGTATACGGCACATAAGGTTCCAAAGGCCTGTGTGCCCCAGTTATTGGGCCTTCTGTAATATATCTCTTCGATGGTATTGTCATGGTTGGATGGATCACGGTAGGTTTCGATCATGTTCCTGAGCCAGTTTTTCAGGGCGCCGGTCCGGTAACCAACCATGTCGGAAGCCAGGGCATAGGCTCCTGTATTGCGGCACCAGGTCAGGATCCCGTTACTGTCGAATCCCGGGTTCCCTTTGGCAATACAATAGTCAAGAGCTGCAATGACCCTGTCCCGGTAGATTGAATCTCCCGTTCGTTCGAAGACGATTGCCGCCGCAAGGCAGTTCACATCATCATTGCTGTTATTATTGTTTATCACAGGCTCGGAAAAATCAATGTCGGCACCAGCTTTGACCGCCTCCCAGGCCTCTCCTTCCATTGGAAACCCACTGAGTTCCTCGGCAGAACTCCATAATGCGGGCGGAGCTTCAGGCTCATCAGGTGATTCCTCCTCCTTGCTGCATGCCCCTGTCAGGATGAACAGTACACACAGATAATTGATAATGTTCTTATCCATTGATTAATCTCTTTTAATGTCCAGTTTTTTATACCATCTTTTGTAATCGTTCAGGCTGAAGGGTACCTGGCCTGCCAGGTAGTGATTGGTGTATGATTCATCTCCAATGGTATAATCAATGAGCCACATGGAGTTACCCGGCGTCTCAGGGATATTTCCGATCCTGGTTTTCCCGTTGGTTGGAATTTTAAATTGTGCAAAGAAAAGAGTTTCCCCTGAATCAGCATCCTTCACGGTAACCTTTCCCGATTTCTCCTCCCTTGTATCATTCACGGCTATTACCGGGTGGTTCCCCTCTACCGGGTCACCGATCATCACGCAGGCATTATGCTGGACCTGACGGATGTAATAATAGGCCAGTTTTTTACTGTTATAATAATCAACTATGGCATCTGAAATTATGGGCCATCCGTCACGCAGGTTCCACCAGATGATCCCGGTTTTAAGGAACTTGTCCATTCTCCAGAATTCGACAAAGTATTTCATCACCTCCGCCTGTACGGCCTGGGAAGCAAAAATAAACTGGTCGAGGTCCCTGGGGCATTCCCCGAAAATAATGTTCACTTGCTTGGTCATCAGATCGTTCCGGTTGACGGTGAACGGGGCATCGGGATGAGGTATGACTGCTTTGCACTGCCACTCCTGGTTCCACCCCCCGTCACTGGTCCACGGGTAAACCGCTTCACTGGTGAACATCCGTTCAAGGCTTTTGAGGTTCGGGCATCCATGGTAACCTATCTCACTTACAAAGTGAGCATCAACATCAATGTAGAAAGGAGCTTTGTGGTAGCCTCTTGGTCCCCACAGGTGTCTCTCGGGACGATTGTCTTTACCTTCATAGTCATAGTCAGGGCTGTAATAGGGAGAGCTGGGCAGGTAAGGTCTGATTGGGTCGTATTCCCAGATAACCCGTGATAAAACTACCCTGCTTATATCATCCAGTTCGGGTTTTATATGGTTAATTTTTGCCCATTTCATGGCCGAATCATCTTCATTATTGCCACACCATAAAACCAGTGATACATGTTGCCTCAGTTTAAGAACAATGTTTATCGCCTCCTCCCTTATTTTCTTCTTAAAACTGTTGTCCAGCGGATAGACCGTGCAACCCATGGCAAAATCCTGCCAGACCATAATGCCGTTTTCATCACACAGGTTAAAGAAAGCATGGTCCTCGTAAACATTACCTCCCCAGCACCGGATCATATTGCAGTTGAGGTCGGTAACCATTTGAAAAACATCTTCCAGGTGGTTCCTGTCACGACTGTGAAGAGCGTCCAGAGGAACCCAGTTTGTCCCTCTTACAAATATCTTTTCCCCGTTGATCTTAAATACAAATTCACCTGGTTTCTCTTCTGAGGTAGTTTCGGTACGGATCAGTTCTGCGGTACGTATACCCAGTTTCTGCTTTTTTTCATCCAGGATATTGTGTTGATCATCTACGATACGGAATGCAGCATCATACAATACCGGGTCGCCGTAGCCCCGTGGCCACCAGAAATCGACATCATCAAGTAATATTTTGCGTCTGCTTGTATGAGAGAAGAGAGGGAATGAATTCTCGTAGTATGTTTTAGAGTCCCGCAGAAGTGAGACTTCCATGGTTAATCCGTCAATGGTAAGATAGTCCGTGGAGATCTGCCAGTCCAGTATGATCTCTGCTTTTCCCTGGGCAACATCCACCTCGTTGGTCATCCAGTAAACCTGCTCCAGCCTGGTCGGTTTCTTTAAATCCAGGCGTACCTCACGCCAGAGGCCGGCGCTGACCAGTCTGGGCATGATATCCCACCCGAACATGTGGGGTGCCTTTCGCGTATGCAATTGCTCTGTCCAAATATCCCATCTGATCCCAACTGCCGGGGTAATATATTTCTGGCTCTGGATCACTGCCGGATCAATACCTACATAAATAGTGTTTTCTCCGGTTGGGTTTAAAAGATCGGTTATATCAAACCGGTGGTCGATCAACATGTTTTCGGTTTTCCCCACCAGGGTATTATTTATCCATATCCTGGCAAAACAGTCCAGGCCTTCAAATACGATTTCGACGCGCTCTCCGACACCCAATTGAGGCGTCTCAAATTTTCTGGAATACCACCACTGATAAGCTTCATATTTTCGAAGGTCATAAATATTGCTCCCTATCTCGGGATTTTCAATTTTCCCTGCGGCAAGCAGATCAAGTTCAACATTGCCCGGTACCTTTGCAGGTATTACCGGCCAGTCTTTGTTTTTCAGTTCATCAGGTGTGATCTCGGTATTCCTGTCATATATACCGTAACACAATTCCCAGTCACCGTTTAACGATACACTCTTGTTATCCTGGGCAAAGAGGGTGATGCCCTGAAAAAGAATCAGAATAATTGTTATTTGTTTCATCTGTATATTATTTATTGACATTCATCATAGGAGTCGATCAGGCTTTTTACATAAAAATCCTTAACAAATGTTTTATTGGGTGCTTCAGAAGATATAAGATACACCGTCCTGGTTTCACCCGGGAGCAGATGGAAATAGTTATCGGAAAACCTGGCATAGCTCTCTTTCATACCAAGTTCCACATAGGCGGCAAAACGGTCAGCGGAGAGGGTGATCTTTGTCCGGCCGCCTTCCTCTGTAATAGAGTGTTTGATCTGAGGTTTCTGCAGGTTCCAGTGTTTTGGGGGGAGAAAAAACAGAAAATTTTCGGACAGGATGCTGTCACCCCTTACCAGCCTGACCGACAGGAGTGCATCCGACCTTTTCCGGTAGCTTTCTTTTCGGTATGTGTTCAACTCAGGGTCCTCGCTTACAAATTCCGAGAGATCCACTGTTTCCAACAATGAACTGCTGATGGCCGGAAGGCTGGCATCCCTGCTGCCGCTTTTCATAACTGTCCCGTCGAACTGCTGCAGGGCCCATTCCAGGGTGCAGGTCTGATCCTCGGGCAGGTCATTGGAACCGTAAAACTCGACGACCCCATCTTTTGCAACGCAACTTACCAGGAGCGGATTGAAAAAGTGTTTCGCCATATAATGAAGGGCTTTCCACCTTCCGAAATAATCGATACTGCTCGAGGATAATACAGGCCAGTTGTCATCCAGTTGCCAGTAAAGGGCCCCTGTTGTATTTGGAAAATTCCGGCGCATGGATTCGCATCCCATCTTCATGCCTTCCCCCTGAAGGATCTGGGACACGTATGCCCAGTTCTCGATTCCGGAGGGCATGCTGAACATCTCAGCAACACTCCTGGCTATCCGGACGTTGCCCTTGTCCTGGTTGGGTTTTTTACCAATAAGAATATGATGGTCGAGAACAATTGAGGGAAAGTGCCGGTCCTCGGGTGCGGTAAACGCATAAACGGTCTGAATGTGGGGCAGTGAGACAAATCCGAATTCGGCCACGAAATTGTATTTCCCCATTTCAGAATATGCAGAAAAGGGTTCACTACCTGACCAGACATCATAGGTATGCGAGTTGCCCGAGGCATATTTGGAAACCGGAGTCTTTTCTTCGCGGTCAAGGGGATGATGGGGACTGCTCGGCCAGTAAGGCCTGTCGGGATCGTATAGGGCTGCGGTCCGGGGGATTACCTGGTAAAATATCTTATCGTATTCCTCCCAGCTTACGTCCGGATTGTAGTGTAACCACCTCTGTCCCCCTCCCATGTTGTGCTCCGATTCATTGTTTCCGCACCACAGCGCTATGGAAGGGTGATGGCGGCGGCGTAATACCACGTTTTTGATCTCCGCCCTTACGTTCTCGAGGTAGGGTTCTGTTGCCAGGTAGGGACCGGAGGCAAACATGAAATCGTGCCAGATCATGATTCCGTGTTCATCGCAAAACTCGTAAAATATGTCCGGCTCGTACAATCCTCCCCCCCACAGGCGAAGCATGTTCATATTGGCTTCGACGCAGGATCGCAGGAGGTGTTTGTAATGCCCCTCCGTCAACCGTCCGGGCATCGCGTCAGCCGGGACCCAGTTGGCACCCTTCCAGAAGATCAGTTTCCCGTTCACACTGATGCCGAACGATTCCCCGAGCTCATCTTTTTCACGTACGATCTCTATGGTCCGCAGTCCTGTCCTTACCTGCCTTTTGTGAAGATGATCTTCTCCGTTTTTCAAAACGGCTTCGACAGTATAAAGCGGCTGTTCGCCCAGACCGTTAGGCCACCAGAGCAGGGGTTCGGGGATTCTGAGGATAGCTTCCGACTCACCATTGTCAAGGGGCTGGCTTGTACGGGCAATAACACTGTCCTGAAGCTTAACAGCGAAATCAATATGATAATCGCC
>CAZIAU010000272.1:0-5026 GCA_964536755.1 uncultured Bacteroides sp.
ATTGAGTTTCAACATTTGGGAGATTATAAATTGTCAATATATAATGCTGTAAGTAAACTAATTAAGAAATATGAAGTAACTAACGTGCAAAAACTGGAAATACGAGATAAAATACAAAAAGGTCTCTATTTTATCCATATTTATGATTATTCCTTAAACAGAGAATTCAAAGAAAAAATAATAATCCTTTAACTATGAAAAGACATCTTATTCTTATACTGTCGTTTTTATCATGTTTAAATATCTCATCTCAGATAATTGATTTCGATACATTAAATCAGGTTGTAATACCGATAATATCCCAACGATCAGTAGATTTAAAAACCCACTATATAAAAGAAACAACAATTTACCCGTTTGGGGAAGTCCATGATTATATTTACGGAATATCAATTTCAGGTGAGGCTAGACTGAAACATGATACTAGTTTGGTTCGTGTAATATTATTGGATGAAAGTGACAATGAATATTTAATATTTGAAGCTAACCAGATTACATGCAATGGCAAGATAATTCCATTTGTAAAAGCATGTGAAGAAACCTCTATCCTCGACTCAATCATACCTATATCTATACAAATTGTATTACAAAATTCTGAAATTGAAATTTCAACCATAAGGACTTTTAAGATAGATGAAAATACCAAAAAACATCTGTGGGAATATAAAGACCAAATGAGAAAAAATGTCAATAATGCAAAATTGCGGGAAGTAAAAGATTTCATTAAAAGAAATAAGATGATTTGGTCTGCAAAGCAAACTCCGACTTCTATCCTATCATATCAAGAAAAGAAAAAAATATATGGGAAATACTATAATACGTATGGTATTGAGTACTATAAGGATGGTTTTTTTGAATACATAACCGGAGATGATAGTTATATTGGAGGTTCGCATTTAACAAACGATACTACCAACTTTATTAAAACATTTGATTGGAGAAACAGACATGATGCGACAAATCCATCTTCTCCATATTATGGAGGTTCAGACGGTTGGATAACTCCCAATAAGTGCCAAGCAGGATGTTGGTTGGGAGGTGTTATTAGATGTGATATTGGTAACTGTTGGGATACAACTTCGTGCATTAGTGCCGGGGGAATTTGGAAATCCGTCGGCACATGCTGGGCTTTTTCAACAGTGGCTTCTACCGAAGCATTGGTTAATCTTTATTACAATCAACAGCTCGATCTTGACCTCTCTGAGCAACAGATAGTGTCCTGTTCACATGGTATAGCAGAACCTTGGCTCCAAAGTGTTGCCCTAGATTATTTAAGAGACTCCGGAGTTGTTGATGAAGATTGTTATTCTTATTTGGCAGATGATGGCGATTGCGCTGATGTATGCCTTAGTCCTTCCGATAAAATTCAAATAGACTCTTATCAGTATCCAGGAATTATGCCATCCACACAAACGATCAAAAAGAAATTAATAGAACAGGGACCTATGTCAGCGACCCATGGATTATGGCCTCATGCATTATGTTTAGTATGTTTTGACACAGTGGCTATTGGAGATTATATAGACTATATTGGCGGTGAAGTTATTGACGAAGACGATACACTATATTTAGGTAAAACATATTGGATTTTTAAACAAAGTGATACTTATACGGGTTGGCCTTACCATACGGGGTATATCTATATGCTTAATAAACCACTTCAGATATACCCTGTGAATACTCCGATTACCTCATTAGTATTTGATTCCACAGATATTAATTGTTATGATAAAGACAACGATGGCTACTATTGGTGGGGGATTGGGGAAAAACCTAGTACATGTCCCTCTTGTTGCCCTGATGATCCTGATGGAGATGATAACAATGCTGATTTGGGGCCGCTTGATATTAATGGTTATTGTACAGAAATTTCATCTCCTTATAGCTATAATACTGTCGAAGTCACAACAAACACAACTTGGAATTCTTCAACTACTATTTGTGGAGATTTAATAATTAAAAATGGTGCAACCTTGACAATAACTTCAGACCTGTACATGAATAAGTTTGCTAAAATTGAAATACAGGAATCATCTGAATTATTGGTAAATGGAGGAACAATATCAAATTCAAATCTCTTAGTAATTTCTGGCAAGTTAAGTTTAACCAACAATGCAACTCTCGAAATTAATTCAGATGATGCTTTAGATATAAGAGTTGGAGCAGAACTTGATTATTTCCAAGGAGAAATAAAAATAATATCTGAATAGGTCCCTGTAGTGTGTAAAATAATTAGGGATATTCTCGAATGTCGAAAACTTGTAAACAGTATTGATTGAGTTTAACATGGGTTAAATTATCACGAGTCGTGATTGTTGAAGATATTTTTTCTGAGTATTCAGGAGATCTGGTTTCTGGTATATATGATGAAGCCGGGAAAATAAGAGAGTTCTTAAAAGATATGTATACTAACTATTGTCTTGAATACGTCCTCTTAGGTGGAGATAACACCGTGTTACCTATAAGATACGGTTTTGGTGATATCAATGATCAAGATCCCCAAAGAGACAATTTTAGTGAATACATTCCTACAGATCTATATTATGCCGAATATAATGGTGACTGGAATGTTGATGCAGATACACTTTTTGGAGAACCTTTTAATCTGTTGGACACTCTAGATGATGATGATCCTGAGTATGAGTCGGAAGTTTATGTTGGGAGAATACTGTGTAGGAGTAGCGAAGAGGTTTCAAACTGGACGACAAAACTAAAAAAGTATGAAATAAACCCAGGAAACGGGAATGGCTCTTATTTAACGAAGTCTTTTATGATTCAGTCTGATTATATGCAAAGAGACGATCATGCACACTTCGTTGCATCCCATTTAGGTGATTTTAATGATACTGTCATCTGGGAGGAGATTCCATCTTACGATAGTCCGGGAATTCCCTCATTCCCAACAGGTGTTGATGCAGTTAATGAAATGAATAAGAATTATGGACTTATTAGTTGGTTTTCACATGCTGGACCTGGTTCAATTGGTATTGGTACAAAGGGAGATAACTGTGATACTTGTCAAGACTGTAAATACAACATTTGTGCTTTAGACAGTTGGGATGAAACAAATCAGTCTTCAACCTGTATAGAAGAGGATGGGAATGGTCTAGATAATCTTACTAATTATGATTTTCCCGGGATCGTATTTACGCCTGGGTGTTATTCAACACTATTTGACAATGATTTAGTAAGTCCAAATACGACGGTTAACCTGGGTCAAGGTTGGACAACAAATACACTTGCGGGTGGTCCCGCTTATCTTGGGTATACAAGGAATTCATGGGGCGATGCAGAATTCTTATATGCGGAATTTGCTGATATTATTGATAATGACGGCTCATTTAACCTGGGTAAGGCGGAAGCATTATCAAAACAAAATTATAATGATCACTATTATTGTTATGCTCATACTTTAATCGGATGTCCTGAAACAGAGATCTGGACTGAATCTCCGGACACATATAATAATGTTACGATAACAGAAAATGGAAGCAGTGTTACTGTTTCGACTGGTGTTTCAGGAAGTAATATCTGCTTGATGAGTATTGTAGACAATGGAGAAAGTTATCACGAATTACAAACTGATGTTTCAAGTCATACGTTTACCAATGTCCCGTTTCAATATTATGTAACCGTAACCAAACATGACTACTATCCTTCTACGTTAAAAAGCAAATTAAAATGCTCAAATCTCTCATAATGGTGTTTATGTAGTGTTGGAATGTTGAAAACTCGGAGAGTTATCAATATTTCAACACTATTGCCCTTATAATGATCAGTCTTCTACTGGCAGAACTGTCTTTTGACAGGCGTGCATATTCCTGGTTCAGAACATTTTATAATGAGGCCGCATTCTTATTTATAGCAAAACACATAATGTGGCTGCAAGTCTAGTGTCATGTCAACTTGATTATGTCTGTTAATTTTATTATCTTGCCATCAAAAACGATGGCACGCTACAAAGTTACCCTGACCAAAGAAGAACATGACCAGCTTCAATCTGTACTGAGTAAAGGTAAGCATAGTTCACAACAGTATCGTAATGCTTGCATATTAATAAGCTCTGATGAAGGCCCTTACGGGAATAAATTATCGAATGAACAGATTGCCCAAGTATTGCAGATAAACAATAAGACCGTTGAACGAGTGAAACAACGATTTGTGGAAGAGGGATTCGATTCATGTATGGACCGCAAGCCATATCCTATGAAGGGACCCAAAAAAGCTGATGGTGATTTTGAGGCACATTTGATTGCCCTGAGTTGTAGCAAGGCACCGGAAGGATATGCACGATGGTCTCTGCGGTTACTGGCAGATAAAATGGTTGAGTTGGAATATGCTGATAGCGTATCACATGAAACTGTTCGACAGGTGTTAAAAAAAACGAAATCAAACCGTGGAGGATCCAAGGGTGGGTGATCCCGCCATTGGAGAGTAGCGACTTTGTTGCACATATGGAATCAGTTCTGGATATATATAAATGCCCGTATGATAAAAAATTTCCTGTTGTGTGTATGGATGAATCTCCAAAACAGCTGATAAAGCAAACCCGCATACCCATTGCCAGGAAACCAGGCCAGGATGCAAAAGAGGATTATGAATACTCAAGACAGGGCGTGATTAATATTTTCATGGCCAATGAACCCTTGAAAGGAAAACGGTATGTGAAAATCACGTCCCGCAAAACCAAGAAGGACTGGGCCTATTTTGTTAGATACATTGCAGATCGGCTTTATCTTTTAGTAACGGCGTAAAGCACTACCACCTACCGGAAAAAAACGCTACCACCTCCCTACTTTGACAAAATAATCCAACTTTCGGGCATTGAAAAAGAATATCGATGCCTGGAACCTTCACTTGCCGTCATTGTGGTAAGACTTTACCACGCAATCCCCGCTTAAAAAAGAACAATAAGCAGTCCTACTGTAACGCGCCTGAATGTAAACAGGCCAAGAAGAGTGCGAGGAAAAAGGAACGTTACCATACGGATCCTGTCTATCGCCAGAGGCATTTGGATAGGCAGAAG
>CAZIAU010000273.1:0-763 GCA_964536755.1 uncultured Bacteroides sp.
TCCGCATCTCCGTATTTGTTTGAAAATTTTGCGGACTTCTCACTGATACTCCCCACCCCCACATATATGGTGACCTCATTTTCTTTTGCCAGTTCACTCAAACCTGAAAGATATGATGCTTCAAGTGTTTCAAAAGGCTGAAAGGTATTCAGTAAAACGGAATCCAGTTTTTGCTCGATGGCATATTCAATAAGCTGACGGGCATTCAGTCTCATGCTTCTCAGGGAATGATTGCACAGCCCCAGCGGAACCCCTGATGAAGAAGATAACCCACTTTCAGGCCTGCTATCAGAAGCAAAGAGAGGAAAAAATGTCATTGCTGCAGCATTTATTCCGACAATCCTTGAAAAATCTCTACGTTTCATCTGTTTAATATTTCCAATTACTGCTCATTTTATTTGAAAATTTGAGAATGAATGTAACCGCTCCCCTCTCATATGAACTCATTTTAATGAAACATAACTTATTCTTCATATTTTTGAACCATATAACTTTTTAAAGATAAGAATATGTCCCGGTTCAATTCAAAATCAATTGTATTAATTTCTTCAGTATTTGCGGTTCTTGCTGCTCTGCCGGCCTGTATGACACCCGGTGGCAAACAGGATGAGAAGCCTAATCTGCTCTTTATAATGACCGACCAGCAACGCTATGATGCATTGAGCATTGCCGGGAACAGTGTTCTTGAAACGCCCAACCTCGACCGCCTGGCCCGGCAGGGCGTGTACTTCAGAAATGCCTATACCCAATGCGCGGTTTGCGC
>CAZIAU010000273.1:773-4067 GCA_964536755.1 uncultured Bacteroides sp.
GCACCGGCAAGGGCATCCATTCTTACGGGACATACTGTGGAAAATACAGGAGCGAGGACCAACAACCATTCATATTACAACAACGAGACGGGGGTGATGACCATGCCGACCTTTGATGAGATCCTGACAGACGAAGGATACCATTGCGAGTATTATGGCAAGTGGCATACGCTCTCCTCTCATGCCGGCATCTATAAAAATCCGCTAAAGGAATCGAAGAGCGGAAAATCGGTCTTTGGCCCGGGAGGACAGAGGTACATACACCTTGATTTCCTGGATGAGAATATTCCTGTCAGAGACCTGGAACCCGGAGAATTATATGATAAAATGTCCGGAAGGCCATATAAGACGAATCCGCTTGACAAGCATCATGGCATGACCAACGAGGAGTTGATCGCCAGTAACGAGAAATACCCGCAGTGTGATATGCACGGAGAATTGCAGATACCAAAAGAGTATACTCTGACTGCATTCCAGGCAAAACAGACCATTGAAGCCATCAGGAGGTTGAAAGATGAACCTTTCAGCATAACCTGCTCGTTTCATTTTCCCCACGCGCCTATGCTTCCGCCCGAACCGTATTACAGTATGTACCCTGCAGATGAAATGGTCCCCCCGGTAAGCATTTCAGATGATATGGAAAACTCTCCCTATAAAAAAGCCAACGGCAGGATGAGCAATCCGGAATATGCAGATCCGGAACTGATCAAATACATGATCTCCAACTATTACGGTCTTGTAAAGGAGGTTGATGATTGGGTGGGTAAGATTCTGAATGAACTTGATGATCTCGGCCTTGCTGAAAATACGATGGTAATTTTCACGAGCGATCATGGTGAAATGCTCGGGGCTCACGGAATGCGCGAAAAAAATGTATTTTATGAAGAATCGGCCCATATACCGTTATTGATCCGTTTCCCCGGCAGGATTGACAGTAATAATAAGGTTGACGGCTATGTGTCAAATGTGGACCTGTTCCCGACCATACTGGACTACCTGGATATCGCTCCTCATAAGTCAGACGGAAAGAGCCTTCGCGGACTGATGGAAGGAACAGATCCTGAACACGGGGAATTTGTGGTTACCGAGTGGGACTACCGGGGCGATATCTCCCCCAACTATATGATTGTCAAGGATGGGTGGAAGTTGATCATACCTTATTCCGTTGAATCAAACGTGATCGACGCACTTTATAACCTGAATGAAGATCCGTTTGAAATGAATAATCTTCTGGGTTCCAATCCGGATAAACAGAAGTACGGTGAGAAGGTTGAAGAGCTCAGAACGGATCTGATCGAGTGGTTGAATTGTACCGGTTCAAATCATATTGAAGGTGTCAGTAACAGAAAGATATATTGAATATCCATGAAGCTGATCCCGGGACTGAGCCTTACAGGCTAAAAAATCACATAGAGCACTACAAGGATAAGCAGTAGAATGCCTGCCCACAACCGCACATCTTTTACCCCGGTAAACCGGCCACTGGTGATCACCGCCAGGGGATTGTCCCACGTATAGTGTTCAATAACCTCAGCCGGTGGGGGCGGCGAATAATGGCTTACCGTAAAGTATATGACCGTACAGATCACAAAGAGCCACCAGGCCTGCATCATAAAGGGAATGTGCAATCCCCAGGTCAGATATTTATAACCGCTGATGGGTTCAAAATCAAAACAGAATGCAGTTATGCCCATTGAAAGTCCGGCGATAAGTGTGACAACGGCGGCTTTATTGGTACCGCGTTTGGAGAATACGCCAAACAGGAAAACAGTAGCCACCGGGGGGGCCAGAGCGGCGGCAATCTTGTTGATGGCCTCAAAAATGCTTGAGAACTTGTCCCCCTGTGTGGACCAGGCCATGGCCAGGATCATTACTACCACCGCAGCAATACGGCCCACCCTTATCTGCTGATGATCTGAGGTGGATGGTTTGATCCGCTTGACAATATCCACAGCCACCAGGGTGGCAGAGCTGTTCAGAGCTGCAGCGATGGTACTCATCAGTGCTGCAAGAAGGGTGGCCGCCATGATGCCTTTCAAACCTACAGGGAGAAGCTGATCGATCATCACCGGAAGTGTCTGGTTGGCATCGGTGCCGATTATATCCCTGAATAAAACATAGGCAATGACCCCCGGCAGCACAAGAATAAATACGGGGAGCAGTTTCAGGAACCCGGCAAGAATGGGACCTTTCTGGGCTGCCTGAATATCTTTGGCACCCAGCACACGCTGAACAATGGTCTGATCCGAACACCAGTACCACAAACCATTGATGGGGTAACCGAGCAGACATGCATACCAGAAGAGCCCGGAATCAAATCCCCCTTCCCCCAGCGATCGCAGGCTCTCTCTTGACTGCAGCATATTCAGCTGTCCCGGTTTTAAGTGTGCCTTGAACTCAGCCAGGGTTGTAACTCCATGTTCAGGAAGTGCGTTCAGCGCAAATGCAGTGAGAAGAATAGCCCCGATAATAAGGATAACTGTCTGGACAGTTTCGGTGACCACCACTGCCTTTAATCCTCCCAGAACTGAATAGATGGTTGTAATTAATGAAATTACAAGAATGGAGGTGATCACATTTATCCCGAAAAAGGCGTGAAAAACAACTGCCCCTGCATAAAGGCTCATCCCTATATGCACAAAAAGTGCCCCGATAATGGCTATAAAGGCCATAATACTCCTTGCCGTTGTTCCGTATCGCTTTTCCAGGAACTCGGGCAGTGTGGATATTCTGCTTCTGAAATAGAATGGGGCGAAGACCAGTCCCAGCAGGATCAGTGTCACCGATGCCAGCCATTCAAAGTTACCCCAGACCAGTCCCTCGTTATATCCGGCTGCTGCCAGTCCGACCAGGTGAATGGTGGATATGTTGGATGCAAAAAGGGCAGCTCCCACCATTACCCATCCCAGGCCCCTTCCAGCCAGGAAATATCCTTCGCTGGTCATTTTTCTCAGGCGGACCGACAGGATCCCGACGAGAAGGATACCCACAAGATAAACCACAATAATAACCAGGTCGATAGTATTAATATTCAGGTTCATTTCCTATTGATTATTTCAGAGTTTGTTCTCCGGTTTGTGAAGTCTCTAAATTTAGTCATGTTTCCCGAAGTGACAAACATGTCAGGATCTTTTCCAAAATGATTCCGAATTAATCAAAATATAATGCCAGGTTAATTACTTTTGCAGTATGATGCGTTTCAGGAGTATTCTTCTTATTACGTTGCCAAATTTGCTGAACGGGTTTATCCTTGCACAGGAGCTAACTGTTGTAAAAGACACACAGAACATAGTT
>CAZIAU010000273.1:4077-5000 GCA_964536755.1 uncultured Bacteroides sp.
GACGCACGCGTCCTCGATGGGGTTGGTGCTCTCGGAGAAGTGGTAGTGGTTGGTTCCAAGTCCAATCCTTTTACCCTGAATTTAGGATCAGAAGAATTGACCGGTAACCAGAAGAGAGATGCTTCCCAGGCACTTGCCACGCTTTCCGGTATAAACATTACAAATCTGGCCCAGAAGAATGATGCCATGGTGTCTGTAAGAGGATTCGACCTCAGGCAGGTTCCTGTTTATGTGGATGGGGTGCCGGTTTATGTTTCCTATGACGGTTATGCGGATCTGGGCAGGTTCCTGGTCTCCGGATTATCTAAAATTTCTGTGACCCGGGGAGAGACCTCATTGCTCGTGGGACCCAATGCGCTTGGCGGAGCAATAAACCTTATCAGCCGGAAACCGGTTTCTCCCTTTGAATTAAATCTCTCTTCCGGAGTGATTCTTCAAAGGGGAGGATACGGAGGAATGCAGTCCGATATGAACATTGGAAGCAGGAGAGAGAAATATTATGTTCAGGGAAGTCTTGCCTTTTCAGAGAATAAACCTTTTGCAGTGTCAAAAAATTTCGATCCGGGGTCCGGCAGCAACGGTTTGTTACCTAACTCCCAGCAGAAGGATCTTAATGCTTCAGTAAAGGCAGGTTTCACCCCAAACCGGACAGATAGTTATGTAGTAAGTTACCTGTTTCACGATGGCTCCAAGGGTGTCCCCGAATACAGGGGTGAAGATACAAATCAGAGGATCAGGTACTGGCAGTTTCCCGACATCCGGAAGCAGGGTATCCATTTTAACAGTAAAACAGCACTGGGGAACCAGAGCCACATACAAACCCGGTTTTTCTATGATAGCTACTTCAGCGATCTGAGAAGCTTTGACGACAGCACATTGAGTTTCCAGGAGTTCAGGTCATCCTTCACAAGTATTTACGATGA
>CAZIAU010000274.1:0-2910 GCA_964536755.1 uncultured Bacteroides sp.
AACGAGGACCTCCATCACATAGTCAAGCGAATTAATATCATCGTTAAGAAGTACCAGGTTCACCAGATGCAGGTCATCCTTATCCCCGGAGCCAATTTTTTGCGGCCGGCTGGTAAAATTACTATCCATATTTTTTGGATATAATGTCTGATCAAATATAGAAAATTTTATCCTCAAACGGAACTTCATTCAAGCTGTTTTGCTTTCTGTGTGGAAACCGGGTTCTCATTGTACCATGCTACAATGAAAGCATCTTCATATCCACCTGACCGAATTCGGGACAGGGCCAGGGAAGCATCTTTATACCTGGAAAACTTTCCAGCATAGTATTTGATCAACCCGCGTTCAATTATCCTTTCGCCTGTAATGGGGCTAATACCTTCAAAATTATCCGGTTCCACTTCGCTGCCAAAAGCTCCCAGCTGGATCCTGTAAAAAACTCCAGCGGGCAGGGCCACATCCATAGGTATGGGATTGGCGGCTGAATATGGTGAGTGTTGGAGAATATCAAATCTGTTGATGACGTTTGAATTGACCTTGTCCCTGGAAG
This sequence comes from uncultured Bacteroides sp., assembly GCA_964536755.1. Classification (GTDB taxonomy): domain Bacteria; phylum Bacteroidota; class Bacteroidia; order Bacteroidales. Next base: position 551 of record CAZIAU010000274.1, read on the forward strand.
GTGCAGATCCGGGTTCACCTTCAATTTCCATATCCGGTCCGGTAAATTGATATACGGTAAGTTCACCCATTACAGTATCAATTTCTATGGATTCAGGCATATTTACAGCTTCTATGGATTCAGGCATATTTACAGCCGGTTTCCGGGTTTTATCATCTCTTTCATTCTCCATTCTGGCATATAATATGTCGGCCAGGGCCTCTTCATCCCGGGCTTTCTTTTCCCAGACCATAATCTGCTTCTGCCATATCCACCTGTCATTGGGATCATCCGATTCCCTTACCTTAATCCGGGCTGCAGTAGCAAGGTCCTTAAGGGAGTCTGAGGTTGACTGGTGCCCCAGGGCCTCTGAAAGTGTCACCTGATACTCTGATTTTTCAACGGACGGATTTACAATAACCACCCTGGTGATCTCCGTTTTATTACTATTCTCATGACCTGACGGACCTGAAGAAGGGATAGCTGCCGGTTCCTTTCTGTGGTATATGGATTCAATATCGGCCAGGACATCCTCTGCCACACCCCCCATATCTGCGATCTCTTTCAACATCCGGTTATCATTGGCTGCCGTCTTCTTTTTCGGTTCCACCATATGTATCCGAAATACAGTAACTGTACTGTCAGTTCCCTGCCTGGTGGAAAAGAAAATGACCATTCCGAGGTCCGTACCAGGTAAAAGAAGGTATTCATCCATTACGGAATTGACAGGAAAGCCCAGGTTTATTGGTTCTGACCATTGGTCCCGGTCGATGTCATAATGTGTCCGGTAAAGATCAAAACCCCCAATACCCCGGCGACCGTCAGACGCATAATAAAGATCACTCTCAATAGGATCAAAGTAGGGAAGTATCTCATCCCCTTCGCTGTTCAGGTCGGAAATCTCCTCGGGATCGCCCCAGGCTGGTCCTCGTCCTTTTCTGACACGAAATAACTGTGCCCCATTTTTACCGTTTCGGGCATAACCCGAATAAAATATGAAATCACCCCGCACTGGATTTTCAGGCATGAACATCAGCCCTGTCAGGGCATTCCTGTCTTCATCGTTCCCAAAATAGAGATTGAGCTTTCGCTGAAGCTGCCCCCCCTTCATTTTGATCTGGGAATACTGCACGGAATCCTTCAGATCCAGAAATGTTACATTAATTACATCATACGGATTGTAACTGGCTGTAATCTCACTGGCACTACGGCATGTGTTGATCATCTGCTTTATCTTCAATTCCTTTATCTGCTTCCTGGAAGCAACTGATTCAAAGCGGTTGAAATATTTTTGTGCCTCAGAGAAACTATAATTCCTGTGGCAGGCAACACCAAGGTAGTAGTAAACATCATTTGGAACACCCTGCCTGGATGCTTTATAAAGCATTTCAATAGCTTCATCAAGATTTTTATTCAGCTCAACCAGGCAGATCCCCGCATAGTATTTATATATGGCTATCCCGGGCTCATGTTGAACCAGGCTCATGAATCCCGGTAATGCGGACCTGAAGTCACCCTCATTGAACCTGTCCATGGATTGCTGCCTGGGCTCTTCTGATCCCCGATCCAGGTACTGACCCTGAAGGGATATTGAAGTAAGGATTACCAGCAGACCTGACAGGAATAGGACGGATCTGTTCTTTGTAATAAACATAATGCGGGACAATCTGTTTTATAATTGATAAACGCTCCTGATTATAATCAAAATTAATAATAATTGATATCACCATGATGGCCTAATTTGTTAATAAACATTGGAATGTCAGGTAAGTTGTTTGTGGCAATCTTTGTACATTTATAAATTAATCTTACAATGTCAGTATTAAAAGAAGGAGATCTGGCTCCTGCAATAGATGCACTTGACCAGGATGGGAAAAAAATAACCCTTGAGGAATACAGGGGGAAAAAGATTGTTCTCTATTTTTACCCTAAAGATAATACACCCGGTTGTACTGCCGAAGGCTGTAATCTGAGAGACAACTACAAGCAGTTCAAGGATAAAGGATTTGAAATAATCGGGGTGAGCGCCGATAGCGAAAAGTCGCATCTGAAATTCATCAGTAAATATGATCTGCCTTTCAGGCTTATTTCCGACATGAATAAAAAAGTACTGAAGGATTACGGGGCCTGGGGAGAGAAGAAATTATACGGTAAGTCTTTCATGGGTATCTACAGAAAGACATTTATCATCGATGAGAACGGGTATGTTGAAAAGATTATTGAAAAGGTAAAAACAAAGGATCACAGCAAGCAGATATTTGCTGAATTATCACATTAATCTCGAAAAGAGCATGAGTAATAACGGTAATAACCAGGAAAAACTTAAGGCACTTCAGCTTACCCTGGATAAAATAGAAAAAGGATATGGTAAGGGAACCATT
>CAZIAU010000274.1:2920-4989 GCA_964536755.1 uncultured Bacteroides sp.
CCATTATGAAGCTTGGTGATCATGCCATCGAAAATGTTTCAGTAATACCTTCCGGGTCTATCGGACTTGATTTGGCCCTCGGTGTCGGAGGATATCCGCGGGGCAGAGTAATAGAGATCTACGGACCGGAGTCTTCCGGTAAAACCACCCTGGCCATTCACGCCATCGCCGAAGCCCAGAAAAGCGGTGGTATTGCAGCATTCATTGATGCAGAGCACGCCTTTGACCGTTTCTACGCAAAGAAGCTGGGAGTTGATATTGAGAACCTATACATTTCACAGCCAGACAACGGCGAACAGGCCCTGGAGATTGCAGATCACCTGATCAGGTCAGGGGCTATTGATATAGTCGTGATAGACTCTGTTGCAGCGCTTACTCCAAAAGCTGAGATCGAAGGAGAAATGGGGGAATCAAAAATGGGTCTTCAGGCCAGGCTCATGTCCCAGGCTTTAAGAAAGCTGACTGCAAATATTAACCGGACCAATACAACCTGCTTCTTTATAAATCAGCTCAGGGAGAAAATTGGTGTTATGTTCGGTAATCCGGAAACCACCACCGGAGGGAACGCCCTCAAGTTTTATGCTTCTGTACGAATCGATATCCGCCGGATTGGCCAGATTAAGGAGGGTGAAGATATTCAGGGTAACCGGACAAGGGTAAAGGTTGTCAAGAACAAGCTTGCACCGCCCTTTCGCAGAGCTGAATTCGACATACTTTACGGAGAAGGAATCTCAAAAACAGGTGAGCTGATTGACCTTGCGGTGGAACTGGGTATTATTAAGAAAAGTGGTTCCTGGTTCAGCTATGGTGAAACCCGTCTCGGACAGGGAAGAGATGCTGTCAGGAGCCTGCTCAGGGATAATCCCGAACTGTCAGAGGAACTGGAAACCAAAATTAAAACGACCATTCAGGGCGTCGAAGAAAAGTAACCCATGAATTTTCTGCTTCATTTTATATTCATAGCTGCATTCCTGTTAATCTATATCATCGCAATCATTATTCTGAAACCTTTCAGGATACATAGAAAACGACCTTTATCGACCATCTTTATCAAAGCCAGTTACCTGATTTACCTGGCCTGTTTTATGTTGATGGCTTACCTGATACTTTTCTTTTCTGCAACAGCAGAACCTACCGAGGAAGTAGATGAAGAAAGGATATTCAATGTACTCACCATATTCAGTGTCCTTGCATTCTTCATACCGAATATCGGAATAATGATTCGTAGAAGAATAGGATCATGGAGGATTGCCTATAATTATCTGGTTACTGGCCTTAACGTGTTGATATCTATAGGCTTAATTTGGTTTATGATAGATCTTCCCTGGCAGTTCAGGTAACCCGGGTCACTCTTTGCGTGTGGCATTATAGAGGGCAAGAGCAGATTGAATTTTTTCCTCCATCGATAATCGTCCATCCAGCCAGTGGATCGGCACTCCCCTCCTCTCCATCCCCCTGAAATAAGTCATCTGTCTCTTTGCAAACTGATGAATGGCAGAATTCAGCTTTGCAAACATCTCATTATAGTTGAGTTCCTTTAAAATATATCTGGTAATGAATCTGTATTCAAGTCCGTAATAATACATTTTTTCAGGAGAAATACCCTGGTCAAGCAGCTGCTCCACTTCTTCCAGAAGGCCCGTCTCCAGTCTCATTTGCAACCGCTTTGTTATTCTTTCTCTTCTAAGGTCACGATCAAATCTAATGCCAATTACCAGGGAGCTAAGATCTTCCCTGTCTGCTTCAGTCCCGGTCTGCGCAGAACGGTACATGGCTATCTCTATGGCCCTGATGACACGTTTCCTGTTTCCCAGATCGGTTTTATTATGCAGAGGTCCGTAAAACCTGAGAATATCTTCCAGCTCCCCGGTACTCTTTTTCTCAAGGTCCTCTCTTAATTCTTTTTGAACCGGAACATGTTCCAGCCGGTAATTCTTCAAAACCGATTCAATATAAAGCCCGCTGCCACCGCATAGCAGAGGCACCTTCCCATTACGGGTTATCCTGTCATAAAAGCGCCGGAAGTCCTTTTTAAACAGAAATACATTGTATTCCAGACCGGCATCAAG
>CAZIAU010000275.1:0-4069 GCA_964536755.1 uncultured Bacteroides sp.
AAAGGTTTGGGTAAACGGAGTCCTGGTTAACTATGGCTATAACTGTACAGCTAACGGGGGAAACATCGCATTACAGGCAGAGGGTTCGGAAGTTGAGTTCAGAAAGATTGAACTGACACCTATAACCAAGTTTACAGAGGAATAGCAGAGACTAATCATCTTTCACGCATCGAACCGAGAGGCCAAATCCTTTTGGATAGCCGGAATGTATGCCCATATTCCCGGGGTATTCAGACCAGAAGCCCCATGCATTTCCTGGTGTAGATGACCAGAAATCAGCGTAACATTTACAGCTTGCAGACGCCAGGGGACAATCTTGAGGAAGCGGTTCATAAACCACATGCCCACCCGGAAGTACGGAAAAGCCGTAAGTATTGAGACCGTTTTCTGATTTGTCACCCCAACCGGATGTATGCAATAAATGTGTACCCAATCCCCACCATACATATCCCCAATCATAGGTAGTAATTTCGAATATTCCTTTATTGGTGTTTATATATGTTTCTAACTCCTTCCATTCCAAATTACTGGGCAGATGCCAACCCTCAGGACAACAACTGTTTGCAGCTGACCAGTTGTACAGGACCCCGTATATGGTATAGTTTTCCGTTTGTCTGGCTTCCGTAACGTCTGTTCCCTGGTATTCTGACACATAGTAAAAGGGTTCTGCATCCGAAGTCTCAGAAGAGGGACTTACAGAAGGCAGCCAGGCAAGATTATCGATCATCCACTCCCGGGTACCAATTGCAACATACCGATAAACCTTGCCATCTCTTGTATCGGTGTATGTTTCCGGCTCAGGAAGGATGTTGATGTCAACTTCCCACGATCCTGTATTGTTACAATCATCAGTCGCTATACCTGTTAATGTGTACATACCTCCCTGAAGGTTACTGACCGTATATGTATATTCATACGGTGAGGCATTTATGGTAGATAATGTATTGCCATTCAACTGGAACTCAACACTTACTACGCTGCCGTCATCGTCATTCGCTGTTGCTTCAATCAGGATCTCATCACCCGGCAGGTAGCATGATTCATCAACTGGGGCTAAGAACCCACCGACGGGTGATTCTTTACAGCAGGAAGCAAGATAAAACGCAAGGATGAAAGTGAAAAAGACAGGGATAAGTCTAATCTTTTCTTTCATGACTGTTGGAGATTTTGAGTTCTTACAAGTTACCTCTAGATTCACAAAAAGTAAAGTTACAGCCTCAAAATACCTATGTCAAGAACTTTTTGATAGTGAATGATTTCTATTACATTTGTTAGTTTTGAAATAACTATCTGGAGTCATGTTTGAGAGAAGGAGGACCAGGCGGTCTTCAAAAGCAGTACGGGTATCCATGCTGCTGGTATTCCTGGGGCTGGTGATAATGATACTGGTGGTTTATAACCTGTACAGCAGGATCTTTGTTCCCAATGTTTCGTTGGAAGGAGGCCAGGAGATATTCTATATCCCTACCGGATCAACATTTGAGGATGTGATCGAAGGTCTGGAGGATCAGGGGATCATCGAAAACCGGAGATCTTTCATCTGGGTAGCCAATAAGAAAGGGTACGAAGGCAATATCAAGCCTGGAAGGTATAAGATCCAGGACGGGGTCAGCAACAACGATCTTATAAATATCCTGAGATCGGGGGATCAGGATCCTGTAATGGTTGTTTTTAACAATATCCGTACCCTGGAACAGCTGGCCGGGCGAGTTGCATACTATTTTGAATCTGACTCAGCCGGATTTGCTGACTGGTTAACGGGAGACGAACTTCCGGAAAGGTATGGTTTTGAAAAAGCCACCTTCACTTCCATGTTTATACCAAACACCTATGAATTCTTCTGGAATACCGGCCCGGAGGATTTCACTGACCGGATGAAAAAGGAGTATGATAATTTCTGGGAGGGTGAGAGGGACCGGAGGGCAAAAAAACTGGGGATGACGAGGGATGAAGTGGTAACCCTGGCATCAATTGTGGATGAGGAAACGCTTTTTGATGATGAGAACAGCCGGGTGGCGGGCGTATATATAAATCGCATGGAAAGGGGGATTCCCCTCCAGGCTGATCCGACCCTGAAGTTTGCTCTTGGTGATTTCACCCGGAAAAGGATACTGAATAAGGACAAGAAGATTGATTCACCATATAACACTTATAAATACAGGGGATTACCACCGGGGCCCATCTCAATACCCTCAGTATCGGCCATCGATGGGGTTCTGCAGTTTGAGAAACATAACTATCTGTATTTCTGCGCAAAGTCAGATTTCAGCGGTTACCATACATTTGCCCGCACACTTGCACAGCATAACCGGAATGCACAGGCGTATCAGAGGGCTTTAAACAAGAACCGGATTTACCGATAGCTTACTGCGCAAGCGTTAGGGGAGTTAGGGAGTAAGACAGGATAGTTAGGGTGGCTCAGGATTCAGATGACGTTTACTTCGCGATCCAGGTGAATATTGAATTTCCTGTCTACATCTTCTCTGATCTGTTCTGAAAAGTCAAGGATCTCCTGTCCGGTTGCATTGCCGTAATTTACTATTACAAGGGGTTGTAATGGCCAAGTGCCAACATTCCCAATTCGTTTTCCTTTCCATCCGGCTTTTTCTATGAGCCAGGCAGCAGGGACCTTCACCCGGTTCTCGGTGGCGGGATAATTTGGAATATCCTTATGATCAACCCTGATACATTTAAAAATGGCATGGTCAACCAGGGGATTTTTAAAGAAACTGCCTGCATTTCTGAAGATAGCCGGATCGGGTAGTTTCTCCTTTCGTATGGGGATGATCACATTCCTCAGGTCCATGGGTGTGGACCCTTCTGCATTTGAAAAAACATCTGCCACTTTTCCGTAACCGAGTTTGAGATCGGGGACCCTGTTTAACCGGAAGGTGACCTGCATAATAATATACCTTCCCCTTGCCCTCTCCTTGAAGAGACTGCTCCTGTATCCGAAGGAACAATCTTCACGATGAAGTCTGACCATCTGATGCTGATTCAGATCCCAGGCTTCCACCCATTCAAAATGCTCCTTCATTTCCACACCATATGCTCCAATGTTCTGAACAGGGGCTGATCCGACCGAACCAGGAATCAGCGAAAGATTTTCAAGGCCAAACCAGCCTTGCCGGGTGGCATATCCCACAAAGCTGTCCCAGTTCTCTCCCGCTCCAACCCGAACAAGTACCTCGTTTCCGGAATCCTCCAGCATTTCAATTCCGGTGATCTTAGGATTAATGATCAATCCTTCAAAATCCTGCTTAAAAAGAATGTTGCTTCCTTCACCCATTACCAGTAAGGGCAGGTTCTGATAATCGTATTCTTCCAGCACCACAGCAAGCTCCTCCTGGTTCTCCGGTGCGGCATACAACGAAGCCTTTGCCTCCACACCAAAAGTATTGATTCCTCTGAGGGAGAATTGATGTTGCATTGCCAGCATTAACAGGTATTAAAAATGTGAAGTATAAATATAACAAGGTTTATAACATAAGCATAATCCGGAAAATAACAATATTGTTTAACAAAAACATGAACATTTTAGACAAAATGAACTTGAATTGATTTCAGTGATATTTCCTATCTTTAATTACTTCGGAGGATCGTAGATTGAAAAGAGTATACATTTCGGTTATTAATGACCTGGTGACAGATCAGCGTGTTCATCGGCTGGTGGAACTGTTGATGGCAAGGGGAGTGGAAGTAAAATGTATCGGGAGGAAATTGAAAAACAGTCCCTCGCTGGAGAGAGCCGGGTTCAAATACAGGCGATACAGGATGCTCATTACAAAGGGACCATTTTTCTATGCCTGCTTCAATGTCCGCCTCCTGCTGACTCTTTTATTTGCAAAAGTTCCTTCCCTTTTCATTGCTAACGACCTGGATACTCTTCCGGCGAATTATACGGCTGCCATGATCAGGAGAGTGAAGCTGATTTATGACAGTCATGAACTATTTACACAGGTACCTGAATTAATCAGCCGAAAGAGGGTTCAGTCAATATGGAAATGGATCGAAAACCGTTATGTTCCACGTATCGAACATGCTTTAACTGTGAACCAGTCCATTGCCG
>CAZIAU010000275.1:4079-4983 GCA_964536755.1 uncultured Bacteroides sp.
AAGTTAAATTCAGGGTGGTGAGGAATGTCCCTGTCCGTCGTGAGCCCTGTCCTGATAAGGAGATCAGGGCAAACTTCATGGACAGGCGAATAATTATTTACCAGGGAGCCCTGAATCTGGGCCGGGGACTCGAGCTCATGATCGAAACTATGCAATATCTTGAGGATTCCGTGTTCATAATGGCCGGCTGCGGAGATATTGAAAAGGAACTGCAGAAGCTGGTCAGTGAGAAAGGTCTGCAGGATAAAGTCCGGTTCAGGGGACGGTTATCACCCGATAAACTGTTTGAGCTCACCTGCTCTGCTGACCTGGGAATATCCCTGGAGGAGGACCGTGGCCTGAATTATCGCTATGCCCTTCCCAATAAGATCTTTGACTATATACAGGCACGTGTTCCGGTTCTCTGTTCAGATCTTCCTGAAATGGCAAGGATCGTAAGAACATATGGTGTAGGGATTGCCACGGAGGAGAAGGAACCTGAAAAACTGGCCGGAATAATCCGTTATATACTTAAGGAGAGAGCCGGTGGGGCATGGAGGGAAGGCCTTGACAGGGCAGCAGCCGATCTGTGCTGGGAGAATGAGTCCCGTATATACTCGGAAATTCTCTCCGAATGCGGTTTGTGGTAGCGGAAGTTAGAACAAAAGCTTCCCGGGGCCGTTTAATACCTATTACAGATGAAAAAAATGATTATATGAATACTCTTAAGAGAACTGTTAGTCTGCTAATATTCATTTCTGCAATTCCGGGATTTATGTCTGGCCAGGTGGATTTCATCGAGGTTACGACTCTATCTGAAATGAATGAAGCAAAAGAATTGGCAAAGGAGCAGAAATTGTTCCTGTTTGCAGATGTTTATGCAACATGGTGCGGTCCATGCCAATATATGACACCTATATTTGAA
>CAZIAU010000276.1:0-4981 GCA_964536755.1 uncultured Bacteroides sp.
GGTTTTGAGCTTACATCATATACCACTCTGTTAATGCCCCTGACCTTATTAATTATATCGTTGGAAACACGGCTAAGCACTTCATGGGGAAGATGTCCCCAGTCGGCTGTCATCCCATCTGTCGATGTAACCGCTCTGAGAGCCACAACATATTCATAAGTTCTTTCATCTCCCATCACTCCTACTGACTGAACCGGGAGCAGGATGGCTCCTGCCTGCCAGATACGGTCATACAGGCCGTATTTTTGAAGTGCCTTGATATATATGTCATCCGCTTCCTGGACAAGACGGATCTTTTCAGGAGTAATCTCACCCAGGATCCTTATGCCCAGTCCCGGCCCGGGAAACGGATGACGTTTCAGGAATGATGAGGGGATTCCCAGAGCCTTTCCAACTCTCCTGACTTCATCCTTAAAGAGTAACCTGAGTGGTTCCACAACTTTCAGATGCATCTTTTCGGGAAGACCGCCAACGTTATGGTGGGATTTTATGGTAACAGACGGACCGTTAACCGATACCGATTCAATTACATCCGGATAGATGGTTCCCTGTCCAAGCCATTTGACATTGTCAAGCTTTCGGGCTTCCTGTTCGAAAACCCGGATAAAATTCCCCCCGATGCTTTTTCTCTTCGCCTCCGGATCTGTTATACCTTTCAGGTCCGAAATAAACTTCTCTCCGGCATCCACCCCGATTACATTCAGTCCCAGTTCCTTGTATGAATCGAGAACAGTGGTGAATTCATTCTTCCGGAGCAATCCGTTATCCACAAATATACATGTAAGGTTGGCTCCAATGGCCCGATGAAGCAGGGTTGCCGCAACAGTTGAATCCACGCCGCCCGACAGGCCAAGGACCACACTGTCATTTCGAAGCATATTTTTTAGTTCCACAACTGTACTTTCAACAAAAGTCTCGGGCGTCCAGTCCATGGTACAACCACATATCTCTCCCAGGAAATTATGCAGGATGATGTTGCCTTCTGTGGTATGGTATACTTCGGGATGAAACTGAAGCCCGAATGTGGGCTCATCAATTGCGGCATACGCTCCAATCTGAACATCTTCAGTGCTGGCCACAACCTTACAGTTGTCCGGAAGAGCATTAATGGTATCTCCGTGTGACATCCATACCTGAGTATTGGATGAGAGATTCCGTAATAAAGGAGTGTCAGTGTTAATATGGTTCAACCTGGCACGTCCATACTCCCTCGAGTCAGACTGCCTGACCTCACCGCCAAAATAATGAGCAAGAAACTGGGCCCCGTAGCAAATGCCCAGCAAAGGGATCTTTCCTTTGATCCTGTCGATATCCGGTATGGGAGCATTACTGTCTCTTACCGAAAACGGGCTCCCCGAAAGGATAACTCCTTTGACTGTATTATCCGGTTCAGGATATTTACTGAACGGGTATATCTCACAGTAGACATTCTGTTCCCTTACTTTCGAATATGTAACCTGGTAAATGATGCAAAATTAATATTTATTCCCTGGATAGTCTCACCCGGGGAACGGAATAGGTATTTCCATCTTCTACTCCTTCTGTATTGCTGAATATTTCCCTGGCCTCCTCAACAAGACGGCCAGTGTCTTTATACCTGCTTGAAAAATGACCAATTAATAAGCTCTGAACCCCTGCCATCCTGGCAATTGTTGCAGCATGGGCAGCCGTAGAATGAACAGTTTGTATCGCAAGTTTCTCATCCTCCTCAGAAAAAGTAGCCTCATGGAAAAGGAGGTTTACCCCATCAATTTTTTCTGCCAGCCCGGGATCATATTCAGTATCCGATATATAAGCATATGAACGCCTTTGATAGGGTGGCAGGGTGAGCATGCGGTTTTCAACGACCTCTCCGGTTTCAGTAATAAAATCCTCACCCAGTTTTATCTTTGCCATATCGGCAATCCCTATTTTGAATTTCTTAATCTGATCTTTCCTGATATTAAGCAGCTTCTCCTTTTCCCGGAATAGATACCCGTAGGTTTCTGTCCTGTGTTTTAATGAAATAGCAGTAACAGTTAGTTTGTCGTCTTCAAATATTTCTCCCCCCTCAGCCTGTTGAGGGAACTTAAAACTGAGCTTGAAAGGAAATGGTCCAAAAAATTCCATGTGACTTAGTATCATATCCTTAAGCCTTTTCGGACCGTAAAGATAAAGAGGAGCTTTACGCCCCATCATTCCCATGGTCGACAACAGGCCGAACAGGCCGAATACATGGTCACCATGAAGATGAGAAATAAAAATGTGATGAATCCTGGCAGGATTATATCCAAATCTTCGTAATTGCATCTGGGTTCCCTCTCCACAATCGATTAAATAAAACCGCTCATCTACTTGAAGTAAATGAGCGGTCGGAAATCGTTTCGAAGTAGGAAGCGCTGAACTGCTACCCAGTATTGTTAAATCAAAAGACACTAAAATCCCGGATTAACCAGCTTCTTTTATCAGGGCAGCTGCCTCATCCAGTGAATTTGAGATGTTGAGCACGGTATCGAGCTGAGAAATTGTAATCAGCCTTTCAACCGCATCATTCAAGCCGGTAAGGACGAAGGTACCACTTGCGTTCTTGCAAAGTCGATTTGCTACGAGAATGGCACTAAGTCCCGATGAATCACAATACCTGCAATTGCTAAGGTCAAGAATGATGTTCTTCTCACCATTCCCTGAAACAAGTACTAACTCAGACTTCAGTGTTGGGGCAATGTGTGTGTCGAGTTTTTCCTCCAATACTTTAATCAAAGTATGGTTTTCAAATTTGTCAATCTTGAATTCCATTGCTGAATGAGTTGTTTTTAAAGGTTTTTACTTTTTAACTTCCTTGTCACTTCCTTTGACTTTTTTGGCTTTCGCCTCAACTTTCTTCTTTTTTTCATCCTTCTGACTCTCTTCCATCTCAGACTTCAGTGCAGCCAATTCGGAAATATCCCCGAGGGTCGTCTTTTCCAGGTTGGTTTTCAACTTCCTGGTAGCTTTCCTAACCTCTGCTCCTTCATTCTGCTTGGCAGATCGTACAGAAGATTTCTTCTCATCTTCATGAATACGACTATGAGACAAGATAATCTTTTTTGCGGACTTATTGAACTCAATCACCTTAAAATCTAACTTCTCATCCAGTTTTACAGAGCTACCATCCTCTTTCACAAGGTGTTTTGGAGTAACAAATCCTTCAACCCCATACGGCAGTGCAACTACCGCTCCTTTATCCATTAATTCAATGATCGTTCCTTCATGTATGGAATCAACTCCGAAAACTGTTTCGAATACTTCCCAGGGATTCTCTTCAAGTTGCTTATGCCCCAGGCTTAAACGACGGTTTTCTTTATCAATTTCCAGAACAACAACCTCAATATCTGCTGCAATTGCAGTAAACTCAGCAGGGTGCTTAATTTTCTTAGTCCATGAAAGGTCTGAAATATGAATCAGTCCGTCCACTCCCTCTTCTATCTCAACAAAGACACCGAAATTAGTAAAGTTACGAACTTTTGCAGTATGTTTAGTACCCACTCCGTACTTTTCATCTATCTTCTCCCAGGGATCTGGTTTAAGTTGTTTGATACCCAGTGACATTTTTCTCTCTTCCCTGTCAAGTGTCAGGATCACGGCATCAACCTCATCCCCGACTTTCATAAATTCCTGAGCACTTCTGAGATGTTGTGACCACGACATTTCGGAGACGTGAATCAAACCTTCAACACCCGGAGCGATCTCAACAAACGCACCATAATCGGCCATAACCACAACTCGTCCCTTAACCTTGTCACCGACTTTTAGCCCCTCGTCCAGTGAATCCCATGGATGCGGAGTAAGTTGTTTAAGACCAAGAGCAATACGTTTCTTATCATCATCAAAATCAAGTATGACAACATTGAGTTTCTGATCCAGGTCCACTATCTCCTCAGGATGATTTACACGACCCCATGAAAGGTCTGTGATATGAATCAGTCCGTCTACTCCACCCAGGTCGATAAATACACCGTAGGAGGTAATATTCTTAACTGTACCTTCCAATACCTGACCTTTTTCAAGTTTGGCAATTATCTCTTTCTTCTGCTGTTCAAGTTCCTCTTCAATAAGAGCTTTATGGGAAACCACCACATTTTTGAATTCGTGATTGATCTTTACTACTTTGAACTCCATATTCTTACCCACATAGGCATCATAATCCCTTATGGGTTTAACATCAATCTGTGATCCCGGGAGAAATGCTTCAATTCCGAATACATCCACAATCATACCTCCTTTTGTCCGGCACTTAATATATCCCTTTATCACCTCATCCTGTTCCAAAGCCTCATTTACACGATCCCAGGAACGCATTGCCCTGGCTTTCTTATGGGAAAGCACAAGCTGACCTTTTTTATCTTCCTGGCTCTCCACATAAACTTCAATCTTGTCCCCCGGCTTAAGATCAGGATCATACCTGAATTCCGAAAGCGAAATAATACCTTCAGACTTGTACCCGATATTAATTACCACTTCACGTTTATTCATGGAAATCACTGTCCCGTCAATTACCTCATTTTCGGCAATAGTGGAAAGTGTATCTGAATACATCTGTTCAAACCTGGATTGATCTCCTGAACTTTCATTCTCATCAGAAGAAAACTCTTCCCAGTTAAAATCGGCAACACCTGTTTCGGATGATGTATCGGTTTTAGATGTTGTCACCGCAGGCGGCTTTGTCTCTTTTTCTTCGGCAACAGGCTCCTCTGCTTTCTCTTCGGCAACAGGCTCTTCTGTTTTTTCTTCGGCAACGGGCTCCTCTGTTTTCTCTTCGGCAACAGTCTCCTCAATAGCTTGTTGTTGTTCTTCTTTGGCCGGCACCTCAGTTTCAGAAACCTTTGTGGATTGAGTATCTTGAGTCTTACCCGACTCGTGATCAGCTTGTACTTCTGTTTTTTGTTTTGGTTCTTCGGCTGGCGCCTCGGTTCCTTTCTTTGTTGATTCAGACATTGTAATTACTTTAAAATTAATAAGTTAG
>CAZIAU010000277.1:0-3689 GCA_964536755.1 uncultured Bacteroides sp.
GGAGACGCAGGAGGGTTTCGTGCTTCTTGAGCACCGATATGGCCTCGGCCGGGGACCGTGCGGCCAGCAGACCCTCGATCACTCCCCTGCGCCTCAGGAGCCTGGCCAGCGAGGAAAGGACCGCCAGGTAGCGGGGGCGCCTGGCCTCGGGAGCCAGGATCAAGAATCCTGCCAGCAGGAACCATTTTTGCATAGCTATCCTATTTGGTTTCAATAAACACTTCATTATCCTCACCCGAATAGACATAAATAAAACCGGTAAGCGTGTACAACTCAATCCCCGAAAGCCTGTACTCGTACACATCACAGATGTAGTAATAGACACCCGGGGCAACCAGCTTATCGCTGCCATTTATTTTACCATCCCAGTTTATATCCGGATCCTCCGTTTCAAATACCTGCAATCCCCAGCGATTAAAGATCTTCATATCAACACGTTCAACGTAAGATGTCCTGAGAGGTAAATAGATATCATTGATACCATCACCGTTGGGCGAAAAAACGTTGGGCAGCACATAGTTTGAACATTCATCCAGGCACAGTCTCACCGAAGGTTCCGATTCATTTGCAAAAGAGTCGATTGCCGTTATTAAATAGCAGCCTGTAAGTGAATTTTCAGGGAAATGATCATAGGCTGTATCGTTTCTTACAAATTCTGCAATCTGAACCGGTCCTATTTCAAATGTTGGGCTGTAATAGAGTTTGAATCCCACCACATCCAGAGCACAGGATTCATCAAGATATTTCCACGACAGGTGGTTATATCCCGAGTCGCAGACGGAATATCCCATAAGGGAAGGCGGGCATGGTGCCGTTGTGTCAACAGGCATGGTACAATTGATATGGCTCATGTTCACATTCTCGTATAACTGTCCGTTTATAAGTCTCCAACCTGTGCTCTTCACCCTGTAACAATACTCTATTCCATTGGTGAGTCCTTCATCCACAAATATTTCATCCGTTGTGAATCCAACCGAATCATAATCCATTGTATTGGTGTTCAGCCTGTAGATGGTGTAATCATAGTTGATCCAGGGAACGTTCTTCTTCATTTTTATCACGATTCGATTATCCTCGCCCGTAAGATCCGGTATGAGTGAGGATGCAGCCTCCGGACTACCAATAAGAAAACGGTTTCCGGGGGCATCGTTATAGAGCTCCACACTGTATGACCAGGGGAATTCAGTTGTGTTAACGTTGTTGTCAAGCCAGACGGTATCATTCAGATCGGAGGTTTTGAAAGATCCTGCCTGCGACATGTATTGTCCAAGCAGGTCATTTGACCGGTAGATAACATACTCATAAGGTCCCGTTGCGGGTATGGTATCAAGTTCAGCAGGCCTTGCCCAGGCAATTCTCATGGTCCCGCTGGATGTATGCTCCATCACGCTCACCTGTAGCAGCGTTGGAGTACCTTCAACCAGAGGTGTGCAATTTTCCCGGGAAGGAAAACTAAGCGCACCATCAGGGTAAACCGAAACAATCACGTAACAGTATTCACTTCCCTGGGGAAGTCCGGCCCCTTTATTGTCGTCAATAAATATTGTGTCCAGCCTGTCACCGGTAACACCAATTAGCTCATATCCTGTTTCGGAGGGTATCCCTCCCTGGCAACTGTCGGGAACAAATCCGGCTGGACCTATTTTCCTTAAAACCTGGTATCCCTGCACAGGCTGACAGCTATCAGGTGGCCAGGTAATGGTTATACTGTTGCTGCCCGGAATCAGAACAGGCATTTCCGGGGCAGGTCCCAATACCTTTATATTCACGTTCCTTATATCAACCAGGGGTGTCTCCGGGTTGCTGTCCTCGGCCTTAAAGACTGCTGTATATGCCTGTTGCCTGACATGGTAACAATTTGTCTGCCATTCAAATCTGGCCTTGCTGTAACCCAATGCCAAAGATGCCCTGTCAAGCCTGAAAGTTGCGGGAGAACTTTCAACCACAAATGGTCCTCCTGTTGCCGATTGCCTGATAGAATCGTTATCTTCATCGGTGGCTGTCATATCAAATGAAATCAAGGTACCCGCCTGTATACATAAATCCCCCGGGTCACTTTGAACGGGCGCATGGTTGTCGGTATTGTACACTTCAATCTGCATATCCCTGACAATATTCCCGATCTTCACACCGCTGCGCCACTCCTCCACATCAATGGCAATGTTGTAAATACCCGTATCACTTGGTGTGATCCAGGTAAGGTCTCCTGTATAAGGATCCACAAAAAGGGTATCGCTGGCCGGAGGCAGGGTGTACCCTTCAATGGGTCTCCCGTCCTGTTCGGTACAGACTGTAAGTTTATAGGAAATACTGTCTCCGTCCGGATCGTATGCAGCCGGATTATGAATAAAGACCTGGTGCCATGCTGCCCTGTCAATGGGATAGTTTAGCAGAATGGGTGTAGAGTTATTCCCCAGTGCCGGATTGATAAGTATGGTGGTTTTTATAGAAAATACCACATTGACCGAATTGGGTATATTCTGAACTCCCTGGTTACGGTTGGGGTCCTGGACAACAATTACATAAACTCCCGGTCCCGGGTAGGTATGCTGGGTAATGTAGACATTCTTCTGGTAGAAATTAGGCAGTTTGGTTATGGATACCCTGTCAGCATAAGAGTATGTATTGTCACCCCACTGCACTTCCAGGCGGTTTCGGTCGGCCTGGCTCAATGTGTATGTAAAGGTGGTAATTGTGATCTCATAGGTAAGTTCATCGATCTGGGTCAAAGTAATTTCTCCTGCCCGGTTATGGGTAGCATGAAGGGGTGAAACCAGGTTCACCAATAATAATATAGGGAGCAAATATCTCTTCATCCAATCTCTTCATCCAATCACTTCAGCATCACTTCAGCATCATGCTTTTTTACGTCAAATTTTATACCAGTTTCCCTGTTTTTAAACCCAAAAATCACAAGATTTGTTTGATCCGGGTAAATATCCGTGAGTAATGCGTTGTAAATGTACAAAGAATTTGCCTTAACCTGTGTTGATGAATGCATCTCAACGATCATTGAATCTTCATTCAGCAAAACTGTATCAATAACCATATTGAACTCTTTTGCCGATTCTGAAGTAGCAATCATGAACCGTTCATCCAGGTAGCTTTTAAACCAGGATCCCTCATGCAGCGACTTTTCGGTAATATCAATCATCCTGCTGTTATAATGGAAGTAAGCAGTTTGCCAGTCGTTCCTGAATGTTTTCATACTTATGATCAGCTTTCCGTTTTCATATGTTATATTCGTAATGGAAAGATGAAGCGGATGAGCAACGGAAAATGCAGGAATCATGATCAATAACAATATAAGGCGGACAGGCTTCATGTTTTCAAAATTACATAAACTTCCGGTGATTCACTTAACTGATGATTGAACGATTTCCCTTCTGATGGACCGGGACAAAATATTAAAGGATTATGAAGGATTTCTGAAACTGGAGAAAGGACTGTCCTTTAATTCCATTTCAGCCTATCTTTCAGATATTCAAAAACTTATTCAGTTTCTTGAAATAAAAGGAATTGTGGCAGGGCTTCATGAACTGGAGCATGAACACCTGCAGCAATTCCTGGTCTGGATCAGTGAACTTGAACTGTCGGCCCGTTCACAGGCAAGAATATTATCGGGTCTCAAAGCATTTTACAGATATCTGATGCTCGAGGATCTGGTGAATAAAGATCCCACTGCAATG
>CAZIAU010000277.1:3699-4979 GCA_964536755.1 uncultured Bacteroides sp.
AAACTGGGGAGGAAGTTGCCCGAAGTACTCTCGGTAAGTGAAATTGACAATATGCTTTCAAGGATTGATCTGAGCAAGCCTGAAGGAAGACGCAACAAAGCGATGATTGAGGTTTTATATAGTTGCGGACTCAGGGTTACTGAACTGGTCGGGCTAAGGATATCCAATATATACAGGACAGAAGGATTCGTACGAATTATCGGCAAGGGTGATAAGGAAAGACTTGTACCGGTCAGTCAGAAAGCCCTGAAGGAGATTGATTTTTATATGCCGGACAGGAATTCGA
Source organism: uncultured Bacteroides sp. (assembly GCA_964536755.1). Classification (GTDB taxonomy): domain Bacteria; phylum Bacteroidota; class Bacteroidia; order Bacteroidales. The sequence continues at coordinate 3,986 of CAZIAU010000277.1, forward strand.
TAGTAATCCAGCCGGGAAATGAGGATTATCTTTTTCTGAACCGGCGTGGCAGAATACTGACCCGTGTTATGGTCTTTACCGTTATTAAGGACCTGGCCAAGGCAGCAGGAATAAAAAAGAATGTGAGCCCGCATACATTCAGGCATTCCTTTGCCACTCATCTGGTGGACGGTGGGGCTGATCTTCGTGCCGTTCAGGAGATGCTTGGCCATGAATCGATTATAACCACAGAGATCTACACACATCTCGACAGGGAATACCTGAGGGAGGCAATTATCAGTCACCACCCAAGAAGCAGATAGTGCATAGTGCACAGTGCATAGATTTTTTGGTTATTTTTATTTTTCAATTTGTAAGTTCTGGATAATGAAAGCAATGAAACTGACGGGTATCCGTCAAATGGAGCTGATGGAAGTGCCCGTACCATCAATTCTGAAGGATAAGGACGTACTGATCCGGATGAAAACCCTGGGTGTTTGCGGATCCGATATTCATTATTACGTGTCCGGCAGGATTGGCAGTCAGGTTGTGGAATATCCTTTTGCAGTCGGACATGAAGGATCCGGGGAGGTGGCCGCTGTTGGGAAAAGAGTTACTATGGTTAAACCCGGTGACAGGATTGCCATTGAACCGGCTATGCCCTGCTGGGAATGTGACCAGTGCCTTGCCGGCAGGCCACATACGTGCAGGAACCTTCGTTTCCTTGGATGTCCCGGCCAGGCCGAGGGTTCAATGTCGGAATATATCGTGATGCCGGAAACCAGTTGTTACAGGATACCCGAAAGTATGTCCTTTGACGAGGGTGCTATTTCGGAACCGCTGGCCATAGGGTTATATGCTGTCATGCAGTCAGTTCGCATGGAGGGTGCAAAGATCGGGATACTGGGATTCGGCCCCATAGGGATGAGTGTGTTTCTTTCAGCAATGGCCATGGGTGCAAAGGAGATATTTGTAACCGACAAGATTGAAGAGAGGCTTTCAATGGCAAAGCAAA
>CAZIAU010000278.1:0-4956 GCA_964536755.1 uncultured Bacteroides sp.
TTGTAGCAGTATAAAAAGGGCCGTCATTTTTGAGGACAGCCATTTTTATACTTTATCTTGAAATTCTCTTACTCAACAATAGCTTTGAATTCGGGCTCATTGAAAAGCATACGGAATTCCATGTCCTTGGCGGCATGCTCTTTCATCATTTCGGGTTTCTTGCACTTCTCAATGGCCAGTCCAAGGTTTTCATAAGCTACATCAGGCTTATCCTGGTTTGCAGCAATCACTGCCAGCAGGTAGGAGCGGTAGGGAGACTCCTGGTCAAGTCCTGCAAGAACTCTCCAGGCACCCTCATCGTCACCTTTCAGGTACATGGCAAGGGCAGCATTAAATGAAGGTTCGCTTCCAAAATAGTTCATGGCAGCTTCATAGTCTCCCTCTATAATATTGACAATACCAAGGTTGTAATTAACTTTCGAACCAGCACCCAGTGATGCAGTGAAAGCTTCTTTGGCCGCTTCAATGTCACCTTTCTTCAGTGCAACGGCCCCCAGGTTATTATTAACAATATCATGATCTTTAATACCTTTGGCAGTCTTGAACTCAGCTTCAGCTTCATCCAATTTATCCATTTTGAAAAGCATGGCACCCAGGTTGTTATGAGCACGTACGCATTTGGGATCAACCTCGGTGGCTTTCTTGTAAATGGCGGCTTTGGTCTCATTATCATCAAACAGGGTAGCAGTATATAGCAGCTCTTCCAGAACAAGAGTATCCGGATTACTTGTCCAGAGCTCCTTGAGCTCACTATCACTCCATCCAATTTTGTCCATACTTACGGTGAACTTGGACCTTCTCAACTGGGGAAGGATCTTTTCAGCGATTATCTCAAAGGCTGCTGACAGATTACGAATCTCCTGTTCACGGACGACCGGGTCAGAGTGCATGCTAAGTACCCTGAGGATCATATCTTTGTCCTGAATATCTGATTCCTCCATGAGCTTTTTAAAACCATCCCAGTCTTCGGGAGTGGAAAGCAGGCTCATCAATTCATCAGCAATGACAATATCAGCTTTCTTCAGCTGTCCTGACAGATACTTTTCGGCTGTCTTCTCCCTTTTGTCTGCAAGCCTGGCATTGAGATCCACTGCTCCGTCGGGTGAAGCGTAAGCGGAGATCTCCAGATTCTTAAGCTCCAGCCTGTCATTCTCATCAGTATTCTTGATCACCTCATTCAGTTTGATTATCTCATCTTTACCCATCTCAGACCTTCTTACATCTGCCCTGTTGATCACATATTTGATATCAGCCACATAAGATTCCGGAACAATTTGTTTGAAATTGTCTTTGAAAGTCAGCACCTTAGGATCTTTTTGAACCAGAAGAGGAGTAACAATAATGCCATCGGCAAGTTTTACATCCCCCAGGTCTGCAGTTTTATCCTTGATGGCCGCAGTTGCATTGAAATAGAGCTCTGATCTCATCATAGGATCCTCATATTCGAAACTGCTGGACAGACTTGCTTTTCCCCCCGAATCAAAACTGATAGGTTTGTTGTTTTCAGTCACATCCTGTCCCTGAAGAACAAGAGGTTCGAGTTCCTTTTCTCCATCTTCATACTTTAGGACGGGTGTGAGAGTGACGACAGCTTTCTTATTAAAATACTTGGCAGGATAATTGATGTCTACAGTAACATCCACATCTCCTCCATGCATTTCGAGCACTTCCGGAGTCACTGTATAGCCCACGAGGTCAGCTTCTTTGACCATTTTGTTCAGGCCACCGCAACTACTGAGAACTGCTGCTGCGAGTAAGAAAATCGCAATGGTTTTGAGGTTTTTCATAACAATCTGATTATTTGTTTAATATTTAATGATTTTAGCGGTTAATTTAATCTCCAATGCAAACTTAATAATGTTTTTGAAAAAATTAAAGAAATATACGCGTTCTACCCATAATTGTTACAAAATTACCATATTCATCCCGGGTCTGTATATTCCTTCAAAAATTAATTCTTTAATCCGTTGATAGTCTTCTGAATTATTAACAAAATCTATTTTATCCGTATCAATGACCAGAATATGCATTTCTTTCTGGGATTTTAAAAAGCCAAAATAGCCATCCTGGACCTCTTTAAGATACTCTGCCTGAATGTTCTGTTCGTATGAGCGCCCCCTGTTCCTTATATTCACCAGCAGCTTTTCCACAGGCAGGTGAAGGTAAACGTAGAGATCGGGACGTGGTATGTGGTGATTAATAATGGAAAACAGCTTTTCAAAAAGCTTCATTTCATCCTCTTTGAGGTTGTGCTTACTGAATATAAATGATTTAGCCAGAAAATAGTCACTGACTACCGTTTGTTGAAACAAATCGTGTTGACCAAGTTCATTTTTCATCTGCTGGTAGCGCTCGGATAGAAATGAGAGTTCCAGCTGAAAGGCATATCGATCGGGATCTTCATAAAACCTGGACAGGAACGGATTATCATTGAATTGCTCAAGAACCAGCCTGCTCCCGGTTTCTTCGGCGAGCCTTGTGGCCAGGGAGGTTTTTCCGGCGCCAATGTTGCCCTCTATGACTAAATAATTGTATTTCAATCGGCCATTTTACTCTTTTTTTCTCTCCGGTTCATTTTTTCTCTCTGGTCTGGGCAGCAGTGCTTTTCTGGAAAGTTTGAGTTTTCCGCTCCTCTCATCAATGGAGAGAAGTTTAACTTTTACCTCATCGCCTTCTTTCAACACCTCTTCCACTTTCTCCAGCCTTCTCCATTCTATTTCAGATATGTGCAAAAGGCCATCTTTTCCTGGCAGGATCTCAACAAATGCACCGTATGGAGTAATGGTCTTAACCTTGCCGACATAAATTTCACCAGCTTCAGGTACCGCAATTATACCCTTGATCCAATTCATGGCGGCGTCGATGGATGCTTTGTCAACGGCAAAAACATCGACCAGTCCGACATTCTCAATCTCTTCAATCGTAATAGTACTATTTGTTTCTTTCTGGATCTCCTGGATCACTTTTCCACCTGGTCCTATCACCGCACCAATCATATCTTTGGGAATCTCAATCCTTTCGATCCGTGGTGTATGAGGTTTGTAATCGGGATTGGGTTCGGCAATTATCTCTTTCATCACATCCAGGATGTAAAGTCTGCCTTTCCTGGCCTGTTCAAGAGCCTGTGCAAGTATTTCATAGGAGAGTCCTTCAACCTTGATATCCATCTGAGTGGCGGTTATGCCATCCCTTGTACCGGTTACTTTGAAGTCCATATCTCCCAGGTGGTCTTCATCACCGAGAATATCAGACAAAACGGCAAATTTGTCTGAGCCCTTGTCGGTGATCAACCCCATAGCTATCCCTGAAACCGGTTTCTTTATCTGAACCCCTGCGTCCATCAACGCTAAAGTGCCCGCACATACAGTAGCCATCGAAGATGACCCGTTTGATTCCAGGATATCCGATACAATCCTGAGGGTATAGGGCATCTCATCTTCAGAGGGGATTAATCCTTTTAGTGCCCGGTGAGCAAGATTTCCATGTCCCACTTCCCTGCGGCTTGTCCCCCTGTTTGGGCGTGCTTCACCGGTTGAGAAGGCCGGAAAATTGTAGTGAAGCAGAAACTTGTCATTTCCTTTTTTCATGACATCATCTACAAGTTTGGCGTCCATTTTTGTACCAAGCGTTACTGTGGTGATAGATTGAGTCTCCCCCCTTGTAAATACGGCGGATCCATGCGCTGAAGGCAGATAATCCACCTCACACCAGATAGGGCGGATCTCATCGGTCTTTCTGCCATCAAGCCTTACTGCTTCATCAAGGATCACCCGGCGAACCGCTTCTTTCTCCACATCATGATAGTATTTGTCAACCAGCATTTCGTTTACCTCACCTTCTTCTCCTGCTTCTTCGGCCAGTTTAACCAGAAGATCCTCTTTGACTTTTGCAAAAGCTTCACCTCTTGCCTGTTTATCCGGATTTGCAGATTTTGCGATCTTTAATGCAGCATCGTAGGTATCTTTCCATACTCTTTTACTAAGTTCATTATCCTCTGTTTCATGGCTGTACTCACGTTTTACTTCTTTACCTGCCTTTTTTGCAAGGGCCAGCTGAGCCTTACACATAGGCTTAATCGCATCATGTGCGAATTTAATCGCATCAAGCATTTCTGCCTCTGATACTTCACTCATCTCTCCTTCCACCATCAGGATATTATCTGCAGTGGCACCAACGATAATCTCAATGTCAGAAATTTCCAACTGGCTGAAGGTGGGATTTACCACCATTTGTCCGTCCACCCTGGCAACTCGTACTTCGGCTATGGGACCATGAAAAGGCACATCTGATACGGCCAGTGCTGCTGATGCTGCCAATCCGGCCAGCGCATCAGGCGGGGTATCACTTTCTGCAGACATCAAAGTAACATTCACGAAGGTTTCGGCATGATAATTATCCGGGAATAGAGGCCGTAAAGCCCTGTCCACCAGTCTGGAGACTAATATTTCATAATCGGAAGGTCTTGCTTCACGTCTAAAAAATCCTCCCGGAAATTTTCCCAGTGAGGCATATTTTTCTTTATAATCCACTGAAAGAGGCATGAAATCCACATCCTCTTTCGCTTCTTTTGCACTGACTACGGTTGCAAGCATCATGGTGTCACCCATCCGGACCATCACAGCTCCGTCGGCTTGCTTTGCCAGAACACCTGTTTCTATTGTTATTGAACGACCATCTCCAAGATCGATGGTTTCCTGAATTGCTTTCGGTTTTGACATAATGATCTATTAATGCTTTGGATAAGAAAAAAGGCAATTATTCAATTGCCTTTTTTAATTGTAACTTTTTATTTTCTGATTTTTAAGGACTTGATTATTGAACGATAACGTTCGATGTCCTTTTCCTTTAGATAATCAAGTAATTTCCTCCTCTTACCCACCAGCTTAAGCAGAGCTCTTTGAGTACTGTAATCTTTTTTGTTGGTCAGCAGGTGCTGTGTAAGGTGATTGATCCTTG
>CAZIAU010000279.1:0-4947 GCA_964536755.1 uncultured Bacteroides sp.
AACATCAGTTGGTCTGCTGCTTAAGGGACTGGACTACTATGAGGAGAAGCAGGAAGAGATGATCGTCGGTCAAACGGTATTCACCGATATAGCGGATGATTTCAAAGGTGATACAGGGGATACTAAAAAGGTGAGGAAGGGGATTAAAGGAGGGAAGATCCTGGAAAACCTGAAAAATACCCTGAGCGATATATTTGATGAGAGCGATGTGAAAATGTAGCAAATTAAACTACCATGGAAGATTTAATGAATTTTGATCTGCCCTTTGAGCGGTCATCCATTATCAAGGTGATTGGAGTTGGAGGCGGGGGAAGCAATGCGGTCAACCAGATGTATCGCAAGGGTATCAAAGATGTAAACTTTGTTGTTTGCAATACCGATGCCCAGGCATTGCATAACAGCCCTGTTGCTGTCAAACTTCAGCTTGGCGATGCCCTTACTGAAGGCCGTGGTGCAGGCAGCAAAGCTGAGGTTGGAAGAGAAGCGGCCATGGAGAGCCTGGAAAGGATCAAGGATATATTGTCAAGTAATACAAATATGGTGTTTATCACTGCTGGGATGGGGGGAGGAACCGGGACCGGGGCTGCTCCGGTCATAGCCAGGGTTGCAAAAGAGATGGGGATACTTACTGTTGCCATAGTTACCATTCCCTTTCGATTTGAAGGACCCGAGCGAATTGACCAGGCAATTGAAGGGATAAATGAGTTGAAGGATCATGTGGATTCTTTGCTGGTGATCAATAATGAAAAGCTCAGGGAGATTTACGGGAACCTGAGGGTCAGCAATGCTTTCGAGAAAGCCGATGATGTGCTTTCCATAGCTGCCAAAGGTATTGCTGAAATCATCACTGTGCACGGATACATCAATGTGGATTTTGCAGATGTTCAGACTGTGATGCAAAACAGTGGGGTTGCCATAATGGGATCGGCCACCGCCAGTGGTGAATCGCGTGCCCAACAGGCTATTGCCCAGGCATTAACCTCCCCTCTGCTTAACAATAATGATATTATCGGTGCCAGGAGTGTTCTTCTGAACATTACTTCCGGGACCGAGGAGATAACCATGGATGAAATCTCAGAGATCACAGACTATGTGGTGAGTGCATCTTCAAGGGATACTACCCTGATATGGGGTATGGGAAGTGATGAGTCTCTTGGTGACCAGATCAGTGTAACCGTTATTGCAACAGGGTTTAAGATGAACAGCATACCCGAAATCTATGTAGGTAAAAAGCAGAAACACATTGTTCCCCTTCGGGATCCGGGAAAGGGAATCGCGATCCAATGTTATCCCGGGCCAGAGATCCCTGGAGTTTGATGTGAAGGATAAGGAGGATGCTGAAGAATACATACTCATGGACCAGTCAAGAGAGATAACCCCCGAGGAGAATGAGAAAAAAATGGCCGAGCGGGTAAGGAACCTGAAAAAAACCCATGAGAAACTGAGGGACCGGGGTTACCTGTCGGGAACATCCGACAATGACGAGATCGAAGAGCTTGAAAACATACCTGCATATGTGCGTAAAAAGATTCCCATCGATCATCAGAAACACTCTGAAGACCAGGAAGTATCACGCTACCGGCTTACAGATGAAGATGAGGATGGGAAGAATGAGGGGCCCAAGCTGAAGAACGATAACAGCTACCTGCACGACAACGTGGATTAATCAATTCCTTCCGGGGTATTCAACCGGCGCTGAGGCCGTATCAACAGGGCAGCCTATTTTCTGTGGGGTAATTTTGTTGTGAAGTGGTTATTACTTCGTAAAAATCCCAGTTCACTTCCAAAACACCTCACAGAAAAACAATAACCCGAAGCTGCTTAATTGTAGAAGAGGTCCAGTCGGTTATCCTTGATTTCGGCTGCATCCATAAGCGCATTATATGCCTCATAATTACTTCTCGATTCAAGGCTGTATCTGAGCCTGGACTTTACCGCCGGATCCACCACTCCCTGAATGGGAGGTTCGGTTCGGTTGGTAACTGAAAGTACGAACACGCCACTCTCACCAATTAACGGTTCCGATACCTGGTCCACAGGCAGGTACATGGATGCACCAACAATGTAAGGTTCAAGACCTACACCGGTAACATAGGTATTGGCAAATTTCACCCCGGTTGCTTCACCCACATTTTCGTTATTATCGATACCAAATTGTGAAAGATCTGATACACCGGCAAGTTTCTCGTTCAGATTGGAAACCAGCCTTTCAGCTTTTTTCTCTTTCTTTACAGCCAGCTCAATTTCAGATCTTACTTTATCAATCGGAGCATAGCCATTCTCTTTCGCTTCAGTCAAAACGGCAACGATGTATTTTTCATCAGCCTGACTGAATATATTACTCACATTTCCGATCTCGGCCGAATAGGCCCACTTGATGATGTGGAGAGGATCATCTATTCCGGGTATAGTCTGCTGATCTTTGGTGATGTTAGGTGCGAACCTAGGATCCAGGCCAAATTCCCTGGCCTGTTCTGTAAATTTCTCAAGATCAGTTGCTTTCCCCCTGAATTTAACGGCCCTGTTATAGTAATCCTGATTTGTTTCATCACTGGCATAAATATTCCTGACGATAGTTGCCAACTGAATTTTTCGTACCGGACGGCTCTGGTTCTCAATCCTTATAATATGGGTTCCGAACTGTGTCTCCACAGTAAGCAGATCGCCTCTTTTATTTTCAAAACAGGCATCATTGAACTCTGTAACCATCTGTCCCTCAGAAAACCATCCAAGGTCTCCTCCAATGGCCCTGTTGCTCTCATCTCCCGAGTATTCCAGGGCTATCTGATTGAAATTGCCACCATTTTCAATAACCTGTTTCAGGCTATCTGCAATCGATTTAATAGCAGACCTGTTCCCTCCGTATGCCTGAAGTGAAAGAAGGATATGCCTTACCCTTACGGAATCGGGGCGCATCTGGAAATCATGAGCCCTGACAAGCTTAAATGCTTCTTCTTCCCTGTATGGACCAAATACAACGTCTGTTGAAGCGTTAAAAACTGAATCCTTTATGAGGGCAGGCAACTCATCATAAGTATAATATCTTTTGTCAAAAGGCTCGTCCGAGGTACTGTTTACATACCGGGGAACTTCGTCATCATTAATACGCAGAAACTCGGTTTTGGTCTGAGAAGTCCAGTATCTGGCATTCTCTACATCCCTATCGCTGGGTACAACCTCAAATACAACATACTGGAAGGTTCTCGATTCACCCTGCCTGTACCTCTCCCTGTTCTCCTTGTAATACTTTTTCAGATCCGATTCCGTGAATGTGATTTCCTCATCGGAAACCTCAGAGAAGGGCTTTGAAATATAGATAAAGTCCGTGCTTTTTCCGGTTTCAGTCACATAATCTTTCAGATCCAGGGATGAAGGCTGGAATCCTTTTTTGACCAGGTCGAAATATTTCTGATTCATCTTTTCATTCACGATCTCATCTTCAATGAATAACCATCGCTTTTTTTCCTGGGCGAACTGAGGATTGTCGAGTGCATTGAAGTAATTGGTCATTACAGCCCGGTTCAACTGTCCGGTTTCCGGATTGGAGAACATCTGCCGGACAATGGGATGAGGTTCGGTAAATGCAGGATTATCGCTTAATCCCATGGTCTGGTCACCGGTCACCATGGTCTTCAGTTCATCTGTACTGACAACGATCCCGAGCCTCTGGTAGGACCGGTCCATAATAGTCTCCCGTACCAGTCGCCTCCATGTCTCCTGCTGGATCTGACGTTCCGTTTCTGCATCCAGGTTTTGTCCGCCGGCATTGAGTTCATAGAATTCACGCAGGTTCTTTTCCCGGGCAAGGTAATCATTTACACCAACAGCTTTCCCGTTTATCTCTGCAACGCTTTTCTTTCCAAATCTGGGCGCCCCCGATCCCATCAGGTCTCCAAGTATAAATGCGAAAAGAGCCAGGCCAATCACAACTGCTATCAACAATCCTGCTCTGTTTCTAATATTCTGTAATGTTGCCATTTATCAATAATGATTAAATAATATGATTTCTAAAAATTTGAGCGTACGAATATAGTAATAATTAGAGGTTTAATAAAAATAGAATGAATGAAAATTAGATGATCAGTGATGGTTCACCTTCAGTTCCACCTCTTCGATACGGGTTGAGCTTACATCGGTTATGGTAATCAAGTAGTTATCCAGTTCAAGTCTGGTTCCTTTTTCCGGGATGCTCTCATAATGATAGATAATATAACCAGCCAGTGTGTCGTATTCCTCCGATTTTGGGATATCAAGAGAGTACCTGTCATTAAGATAGTCAATTTCAAGTCTTCCTGAAAGGAGATAGTTGTTCTCGTCCACCTGTTCTTCCATTAAATCCCTCAGATCATGTTCATCCTCTATCTCACCGAAGATCTCCTCAATAATATCTTCAGTGGTAATAATACCTGATGTTCCACCGAATTCATCCACCACAAGAGCAATGCTTTTTCCATCCTTGATAAACCCGGTCAGCAGTTCGTTCACCGGAAGTGTTTCAGGAACAATCTGAATGGATTTGAGCTGTGATCTAATCCGTGTGGGTTTTCTGTACAGATCCTTTGAATTGACGTATCCGATCACATTATCGATTGTATCACTGTAAATCAGGATTCTGCTGAGCCCGGTTTCAATGAACCGCTGGGTAAGATCTTCAAGGTGGGACTCTACCTCAGGCTGGAAAATTCCAGGGTGTTTTTAAAAATCTTCAGTTCTCCAATCTCTTTATCGCTGGTTTCCTGCTCGAGTTTCTGGGTTGTAATAAAATGATCCAGGTCCACCTTGCTGAAAACGGGTTCTGTGATTTTCTGATCCGGACTTATCCTGAGCAGGTATCTCATGGTAAAATTTGATATCCATATGGTAAGCATGGTAACGGGGTAAAGGATCACATAAAATACCATAATTGGAACACTCAGTAATCGCAGGGAGTTATTCGGATTGAGCCTG
>CAZIAU010000280.1:0-4935 GCA_964536755.1 uncultured Bacteroides sp.
AAACTTTCATTTAAAATTGGGATCTATAGCCTGATGAGACTGGATGATTTTAATTCGGCCAGGTTGGTGTTGTCCACCAGTATCTCCCCATCGGTGGGTTTATCCAGTCCCCCGATCATATTCAGAAGAGTGGTCTTTCCCGATCCGGAAGGACCCACAATGGCGGCGAATTCGCCTTTTTCGAAATTGAGTGTTACTCCATTGACAGCGTGAACCTTCACTTCGGAACTGTTATATACTTTGTGTACATTCTTGATTTCTAGAACTTTCATGATCTTTATGTTTTATAATAACTACTAACCACTTAATTATTAACCACTTATTCTGTTCTCAGCGCTTCAGCAGGATCAAGCTTCAAAGCTTTTAATGCAGGGTATATGGATGAAAGGATGCCTGTAATAATGATTAATATGGTCACTGTAAGGAAAAATCCGGTTGATATTACCGGGTAAATATGCGCCGAATACCCCATTGCTTCGAATCCCTCGGTATAGTTTTCAAAATTTATTCCCCTGGTGGCAGTAAATGCGATCAGGATACGGCTTACGATCATTCCTACCACTCCCCCAAACAGGGAAAGGAAAACCGATTCCAGCATAATCATACTAAAGACCCTTTTCTTATTCATCCCGATAGCTGTCAGCATTCCCAGCTCCTTGGTTCTTTCCAGCACTACCATAAGCATTGTATTGACAATCCCAAATGCCAGGGCGGCAAGGATTATCCCCATAAATACAACATAGAATTTCTCGACCATGCCGGTCATAAGGGCCAGATCGGGTTGAATTTCCTTCCAGGTCATTATCTCAAGGTCCGGCATTTCTTCTGACAATTTTTCGGATATATCCTTTGTATTATCAATGTCATCCAGCTTCAGAATAATTTGGTGGAAATCATTAGGACCGAAGCCTGTAAGTTTCATCAGATCAGTGTTCCTCACAAAGACCTTTCCCATTTCAAACATATTGTTCTTTATATCAAAGATCCCGGCAATTCTGAAAACAGCCCCGGTCTGCATCTGATTCTTGTCAAGGAATGTGAGAGTCATCTTCGATCTTTCTCTGAATGACCAGGCCTCTTCACTTATCCTTTTACCATATGTTTGCTGCTCCTTCAAAGTCAGTATTCGTTTCATCTCCTTTTTAAAAGCTTTTTCACTATTAAACCTGTAATCCTTGTACGGGGTAAGTTTATCCAGAACCTCTACCGGAACTTTAAGTGAGGCCAGGGATTCAAGTGCTGGTCCGTCAATTATATATCTGATAATATTAAGTTCTTTGGCCAGATCCTGGCCGATGTAAGCCAGATTGCTCCTGCTTTCTGTCTCGAAGAAATCACCCGTTCCGGGAATTGTCGATTCATACAATGTAAATACTTCCTTCTCTGTTGCAGGATCGATTCCCAGGATCTGCACACCTGCACTTTTAGTCGCAGTGTTTGCCATTCCAGTAAGAACAGTTCGACAGGTAACCGCTTCAATACCGGGAGTCTCTTTTATAGTCTGCAATACACTATCAGCATCAGGGATAGTGAGCTGAATATCGTAGTTATCACGAAAGGAGGGATCATTTATATGTATATGCGCAACCTCCTTGTTAATGGCAGCACTAACCCGCTGATCAATGGCACCTTTCATAATTGCTACGGCAAATACGCCACCGAAGATCCCGATGGTCACAGAAATGATCACCACCAGGCTCCGAACCTTATTGCGCCATACGTTTTTCCATGCTGTTTTCCAGATCATGACAGTATAATATTATGCTCTGAGAGCGTTTACTACTTTTAATCTTAATATCTTTCTTACCGGGTACCCGATAGCAATGAAAACCATCAGGGCCACGATAATCATTTGCCAGAGGATGTAGAAATCAATGCCCTGGAAATTCATCATCGGTTCCATTCCGTAATCATCCCAGATCTTGGCAAACTCTCCCTTAAAAATAATCGGGTGGGAAACACCATACAGAACCGCCGGAATCATGACCGCACAACCTGCCAGGATACCAAGGAATCCAACATAAAGCATCTCAATGGTTATAATTGATGCCAGTTTACGTTTCTGCATCCCGATGGCCACCAGTACACCGAATTCCCGCCTTCTTTCGGCTGTCATCATCAGTACTGTTCCGAATACCCCGAAGGCAATTACCAGGTATAGTATTCCGATCATAATCATCCCGCTTTTGTTATCGGCATCCATCTGGGAAACCAAAACCTCATTCATCTCGCGCCATTCCATTACTGTCTGGTCATCCGGCAATATGCTCTTGATCCTTTCAACTGTTCCGGCAATTGCTTCATCTTCGTGATTCTTTATATGAAGCGCCAGGGAGGTGAGGTTTATATCTGCATTGAACAGGCTCTGACAGATATCGAGGGGCATATATACTATTTTGTTATCAATATCGGGTAGGGGAATCTTAACAATTCCTTTAATGGCATATTTCCCAGCTGCTGTGGTGGCATGGTATCCCTGGCTGATAAGTACGAGGGTGTCACCGATCCCCAGCTCAAGATAATTGGATAGCCGGTCACCGATCCATATCCCCGGTTCTCCGATCTGAATAATACCGTTTTCGAAACTGGTGTGTCGTTCGATTGAGGGCATCAGGCCTGGTGCATCTTTATCCGGGATCCCCAGATCTAACTGTAGCCTGGAAGCACTGCTGTAGGAAGTGTTTTCGAAAAGAACGGAAAGTTTCTTTACCTTACCGGGGATGTCTGGATCATCCTGAATCAGTTGAATGGCCTCCGGAGTTAACCTGTATTTAACCATTTTGTCGGTAATCCTGGAAAGATAATTCTCCTTCTCCGGGTCAACTCCCATAACAAGAACCCCTTTAGTCAGCGGGCCATTTGATGCAAGTGCAAAGGATTCAAAACGGGGAATGGCCGCAATTACATTCTCATCGGTCAGGATTTTCTGCTCCTCCACGGAATCGTATGGAAATGTATTGTCAACGATTTTTTCATCCCAGAAGTCCTTCTGCTGGATCTGGATATATCCTGTATAGGATTCAATGGCATTGGTGAACATATGATCATAAGAACCCAGTTGCAGGGATCTGAAGAACAGTGCAAAGATGACTGCAAAGAAAACAGATGCTGACGTGATCAGTGTACGACGCCGGTTCCGCCACAGGTTGCGCCATGCTATTATTAAATTTTTCATTCGTAATTATTGTTTATTTAATTGGTCTCATGCGACTTACCAGAACAATAATTACATTTTATATGATAATAATGTAATTATTGTAATGGACGTTTCATAATGTTGTAATTAGCGGACTCTTTTCATGTTTTGTTGTGAAAAGAAACTGTCATTTATAGGTTTATTAAATTCAATTTCTTTGATTTCAACTATGGTTTTATGACCCTCCTCCTCGGCAGGGATCAGCTCTAAACGGGTTGGGATCAGCCGTCCGTCCATGGTTTTCACATCCTCTCCAAGCTCTGTCCGTACAAGGTAGTTATCTTCATCATACAACTCTGCCTTCAGCAGGAGAAAATCCTTTTTACCAATCCAGCGGATCTGTGATCCCCAGATCACTGCGGCTTCTTCTTTCGCGATCATCTTAATCTTGTAACAGAGACGTCCGGCCACCATTTCCTCTCCTGCTATCTCATGGGTGTAATCATTAACCACCGAAGACTCACGCAGGATATCATCGTTTGTATAGTCTGATCCCATCCAACCCTGGGACATCATAGAGGGGGGGAGTTTTATCAGCCGGCTGATGGTCGGATTCCAGTTCCACATCTCATTCTTTCTTTTCAGGAATGTTTGTCCTTTCTCCCTTGCCGGCGCGGTGATCAGTGTCAGTGCATTATCCCGTCCGCTGGACCAGCTTTTAAACTCTACGGTTCGCTCCCAGGTTGGCCTTACAATGGTCATGGCCATAACGGATATACTGGTCTTCTCACCATTGAATCGCTCATCGGCTATTCTGACGATCTCTCTGGGAGAAAGATCCTGTCCCGATACCGGGATATGTAGCACCGCAAATAAGAACGTACTTAGAATTATTGTTTTAGATTTCATCATTTCTTCCTTTATGTCTGGTTGTTTTTTTATTTATACATTTCGATAATCCTGTTTTCAAATTTTATCATCATTTCATCAGGAACCTGGATAGCCTGGTTTGCGTATATAAGAAGTACCCCAAACCCTTCAATAAGAGCTGACAGGGTTAACATCTCCAGGTACGGGTCTTCAAAACCTTTTTTCCGGAAATACTCGATCAGCAAAGAAGAAAAATAATCCATATAGCCAATTATAGGTTTATCCTTCAGGTGTTCTCTGACACCGGGCTGAAGAATCAAAGTAATAAAAAGGGTCCAGAATTCCTGGTGATCCCTCATGGCTGCAAAGACCTTTTTAATGAATTCAACAAGCTCTTCTGATTGCAGTACACCATCATGATCAGGATCAAAGAGGCTGATAATCTCATTCAGTCCCTCTTCAATGATGGTAGCGAGTAACTCCTGCTTGCTGCTAAAGTAATTGTACATCAGCCCTTTGGAAATTCCTGTATTTTTGGCCAGCAGGGAGATGGTACAATGTTCATAGCCTTCTCTGGCAAATAACTGAAGGGCACTGTCCATGATCTGTTTTCTGCGGGAATCACGGATTTCCTTGAACTGTTCCTGTGTCCGGGGTGACATGATTTATGATTGAACGTTTAGTCAAAGATAAATAAATCCACGTGTAAAAGTCAAGGATTTCCCCTTTTTTTTCATTTTCCGGTGTAACTTTTCATCCTTCCGTTCGTCATATTAGCAGTTACCAGGCCGGTTAAATGACGGTAGAGGATTACAACAGGGCAGTCGACAGATATGCTG
This sequence comes from uncultured Bacteroides sp., assembly GCA_964536755.1. Classification (GTDB taxonomy): domain Bacteria; phylum Bacteroidota; class Bacteroidia; order Bacteroidales. The sequence goes on from CAZIAU010000280.1 coordinate 4,846, forward strand.
ATGGTCTATACAGGTTTGTTTTGAAAAACCTGGGAAATGAGCAAATGAGCAATGACAACGCCCCATTCGGGTTGGTCTTTCCCCAAGCGG
>CAZIAU010000281.1:0-4934 GCA_964536755.1 uncultured Bacteroides sp.
CTGGAGGATGCCATTATTGATCTCCTGGAAGATTTTGGCATTACATCCACACGTTTGGAAGGAGCAACAGGTGTATGGCTGGATGTGAGCCATCCTGCAAAAACCAGAAAGATTTGCGCAATCGGTGTGCGATCCAGCAGGCATGTGACAATGCATGGTTTTGCCCTTAATGTAAATACTAACCTGGATTACTTCTCGTATATTAATCCATGTGGTTTCGAGACAAAAGGTGTAACCTCTATGGAGAAGGAGCTTGGAAGAAAAATTGATTTTGAACAGGTTAAACTTGAACTCAGTCAGATCCTGTTAATGAGATTCCTTTCTTAAATTACAATCATTTGAAAAATCATCCTAACTGGTGGTCCCGCGGGGATAAAAATCGGGTGAGTAATTTTTCAGTTTTTCCCTTCTTATCTTGACTTTCTCATCATTTTCATAGAAAAGGCTTTCGTTGTGCTGACTCATATCCAGCCCCACGTCTTCGTAAAGACTGGGCACACGCATGGGAACAATTTTATTGGTGAGCCAGTAAAGGAATAATGATCCTCCAAAGGCATAAACAGCAACAATCACCAGAGCCAGAAGATGGAACAGGAAGGTGGTTGTTTCACCATGGATCAGTCCCACATCCTCGGCAAATACTCCGGTCAGGAACATACCAGCCATTCCTCCAATCCCGTGGGCCGGAAATACGTCCAGCGTATCGTCCACTCCCTTTCTGGAGAAATAGTATATCATCAGGTTTGAGGCAATGGCTGCAAACCCGCCTATGAAAAGACTTGCACCTACAGACACAAATCCGGCTGCCGGAGTAATGGCCACCAGACCAACAACAGCTCCCACGCAGGCTCCCAGCGCAGAAGGCTTCCTGCCACGGACACCGTCAAAAAAGATGTAAACCAGCATGGCAGAGGCAGAAGCTGTGTTTGTGTTCAGGAGGGCTTTAACCGCAGTGTCGGATGCTCCGAGTGCAGAGCCGGCATTGAATCCGAACCAGCCAAACCAGAGCAATCCTGTTCCCAGCAGCACAAATGGAATATTGGCCGGGTAGGAGGGTTTGGCATAATCTCTTCTCGGGCCGAAGAAAAAAGCTCCGGCCAGGGCGGCCATACCGGCCGACATATGAACTACGGTCCCTCCTGCAAAGTCAAGTACACCCCAGTTCCTGAGGAATCCGTTTGGATGCCAGGTCCAGTGGGCCAGAGGACAATATATAAAGGCCATAAACAACACCATAAAGATCATCAGCGAAGTAAATCTTACTCTTCCTGCAAAGGATCCGGTGAATAATGCCGGGGTAATGATTGCAAATTTTAGCTGGAACAGGGCGAATAGTGCTAATGGAATAGTAGCCGAAAAATCCGGATCAGGTGCCCCTCCAACTCCTCTGAACATGAAGAATGTGGCTGGATTTCCAATGAAGCCGTATCCTTCAGTACCGATGCTTTCTCCAAATGCCAGGCTGAATCCGAATACAACCCAAAGAATGCTTATCAATCCCATGGCAATAAAACTCTGAAGAATGGTTGAGATCACGTTCTTGGGTTTAACCATACCGCCGTAGAAAAATCCAAGTCCCGGTGTCATCAGAAATACCAGGGCGGTTGAAGTAAGCATCCAGGCAACATCGCCGGTATCAATTCCCGAACTATCCCCTGTATTAAAGCTAAATGGGAATAATATACCCAGAACGGAAATTATCCCAAAAGCAACTAATGCAAATAGCCATTTTTTTCTCATTGTTGCAGGAAATTAAAGATTTCCTGCAAATATATAATAATGAATGATAACCCCTATGAAAATAGGGGTTATATTATAATAATATATCTAAAAGTTATTAAATAGTATGAAAAAATGGGGTATAATATGCTAATACATATAAAATATTATAATTACCCCTGGTTTTTAAGAAAGTTGTCTATTTTCTTTGCCGCTTTTCTCCCCGAAGCAATAGCGGTTACAACCAGCGTGGCACCATTCACGGCATCACCGGTGGCAAATACTTTATCCAAACTGGTTTTCATGTCACTATCCACCAGGAGATTCTTCCTGGTATCGAGATCCGGATTGAGTTCGGTGATTAATCCCTCGAGTACTGGATGAACAAATCCCATAGCAAGCAGTATCAGGTCAGCTTCAATCTTGCTGCTTGACCCGGGGACGGATTTCATGCTGTAATTACCTTTATGCTTCGTCCAGACTACTTCCTCGACTTCAGCGTGAGTCACCCTTTGCTGCATCCCGATAAACCTTGCTGTTGAAAGGTTCCACATTCTTTCACATCCCTCTTCATGTGAGGTTGATGTTTTAAGTGTTTTCCCAAAATAGGGCCATGGATTATCCTTGTCCCTTTTCCCGGGTGGTTTGGGCATGATCTCGATCTGGGTTACATTCCTGGCACCCTGCCTGATGGCGGTTCCCACACAATCCGATCCCGTATCCCCGCCTCCAATGACGAGCACCCGGCGGCCTTCGGCAGTGATCCTGTTGTCATAGGCCACATAAACGCCGTCATTTATTCTGTTTTGCTGGGTGAGAAAATCCATGGCAAAATGGATCCCGTCCAGCTCCCTGCCTTTAACATCCAGGTCCCGGGGCTGCATGGCACCTATTGCCAGACAGATTGCATCATGGTTATCCAGTAATTCCTTTGCTGATATGTCTTTCCCAACATCGGTACCGGTCCTGATTTCGAGGCCCTCTTTCTGCATGACCTGTAGCCTTCTGTCTATCGTACGCTTGTTGAGTTTAAAATCGGGGATCCCATATCTCAGGAGTCCCCCTATCTTCTCATCCTTTTCATAGAGTGTGACCCAATGTCCAGCTTTATTCAACTGGTCCGCTGCTGCCAATCCGGCCGGACCGCTCCCGATAACCGCCACTCTCTTACCGGTTCTGATTTCGGGTGGATCCGGGACAATATATCCTTCTGCAAAGGCCCTCTCAACAATAGCAACTTCATTCTCACGAATGGTTACCGGTTCTTCTCCTATATTAAGTACGCATGAGTGTTCACATGGTGCGGGACAAATCCTGCCCGTAAATTCAGGAAAGTTATTGGTGTAATGCAACCTGTCACTGGCTCCTTTCCAGTCACCTTTATAGAGCAGATCATTCCACTCGGGGATCAGGTTGTCCACGGGACAGCCCCAGTGACAAAAAGGTATGCCACAGTCCATACACCTGGAGGCCTGCAACATCCTGTCCTCCGAATTCAGTACCTGCTCAACTTCACTGTAATCACTTGTCCTCTCATGAATTGACCTGTTCCCTGCAGGCTTCATTCCTATTTTTAAGAATCCTTTTGGATCTCCCATAATGCTGAATTTTAAACATCACCGATCATTTCCACATCCTTTTCAACAGTGGCAAGCTTCTTTCGAATCTCTTCCAGCTGGATTTCCTGCATTACTTTCTTGTATTCATAAGGAATAACCTTGATAAACCTGTTCATCCACAGATCCTGGTCAGCCAGAATTTTCTCTGCCACTTTGCTTCCAGTTAATTCGAAGTGCCTGGCTATCAGATCTGTCAACTCTTTTTTGTCGTTAAGATCTTCCACCAGTGACAATTCAACCATTCCCATATTGCAGTAATAGTCAAATTCACCCTCTTCGTCAAGCACGTATGCAATTCCTCCACTCATCCCGGCCGCGAAATTCCTTCCGGTTTTCCCCAGTACCACGACCCTGCCCCCGGTCATATATTCACAGCAGTGATCACCCACTCCTTCCACAACAGCAGTGGCACCACTATTCCTTACTGCAAATCGCTCTCCTGCAATACCCGATATAAAAATTTCACCCGATGTTGCACCGTACAGGACAGTATTGCCAATAATGATATTCTGATCTGACTGGAAGGTAGATCCTTCCGGGGGTACCACAATAAGTCGCCCTCCTGCCAATCCTTTCCCCAGGTAATCGTTGGTGTCTCCTTCCAGGTAGAATTCCACACCGGGAACCAAAAAAGCCCCGAAACTCTGTCCGGCCGAACCTGCAAATCTCGCTTTAATGGTGCCATCCGGAAGATGGTCACTTCCATATTTTTTTGCAATTTTCCCCGATAGCATAGCACCGGTGGTCCTGTCAGTGTTTTTGATGGGCATGTGCAGAGTAACCTGTTTTTTCTCTTCAATTGCCGGTATGCATTTTTCAATCAGCTGATGGTCCAGAACTCCTTCAATCTTATGGTGTTGAGATTCGATCCTGTACAGTGAATTTCGCGAAGCTGCGGGAAGGAATAGTGTCAGATCACTAAAATCTATGTTTTTTGTCTTCCAGTGAAATACAGCTTCGTTTCTGGTAAGCAGGTCTGAACGGCCAATAATTTCATCAAAGGATCGAAATCCCAGTTCAGCAAGGTATTCCCTTATTTCCCGGGCCAGGAACCTGAAATAGTTTTCTACAAAATCTGCTTTTCCCCTAAAACGTTTCCTTAATTCCGGATTCTGTGTGGCTACACCTACCGGGCAGGTATTCAAATGACATTTTCTCATCATCACACAACCCAGTACGATCAGCGCAGTGGTGGCAAAGCCGAACTCCTCTGCTCCCAGTAATGCAGCCATGATCACATCCCTTCCGGTTTTCATCTGTCCATCTGCCTGCAAAACTACCTTGCGCCTCAGATTATTCAGGACCAGTGTTTGCTGAGTCTCAGCCAGACCAATTTCAAGAGGAAGTCCTGCATGTTTGATGGAGGAGGAGGGACTTGCACCGGTGCCGCCTTCGGCCCCGCTTATTGTGATCAGGTCAGCCGATGCCTTAGCCACTCCGGCTGCGATAGTACCTACGCCTGTTTCAGAAACCAGCTTAACAGAGATCCTGGCTTCAGGATTCACATTCTTCAGATCGAAGATAAGCTGTGCCAGGTCCTCAATTGAATATATATCATGGTGTGGCGGTGGAGAGATCAGGGTGATCCCGGGAATT
>CAZIAU010000282.1:0-4928 GCA_964536755.1 uncultured Bacteroides sp.
TGCAGGGCCGCCTCGGACATCATGTCGCAATACCTGCGAATATCGTTTCTATCTTCTGTAAATACACATGCGTACCACATCTCGATCCATGGACGGTAGACAGGGGGCAGGTTATCCTTCAGTTCATATGCCCTTCTGGTCCAGCGAACATCCTCCTCGTAGGTCAGGTTGCCGAAATTATATGCGAATGCCAGGTAAAATGCGGCAAATGTGAAGGTGGAATCGATCATGTACGCCTCTTTCAGGAACTCGACGGCTTTTTCATAATCACTGTCCATTATGGCGTTCAATCCATCGATATAATGCCTGTAGGATTCGGCCGAATTGGGGTAGGCGTTGGAGAGGTCAGTCTCAACCTGTTTTGCCAGAGCCCTGATCTCCATATAATTTCTGACCGTATCTGAAAGATGCCCCAGGACGGTACGGTAATTGCCTTCAAGGTCGCCATCCACGCTGGTGGTCCAGATCAGCTCCCCGCTTTCCGTGTTGACCAGGTTCAGCATGATGCTGGCATCGTTCTCTTTTCCGATGAAATTGCCTGTAATATAGGTGGAGGCATCGATCTTGATTGCGGTTTTCCGTGCAATATCCGGTGATAATGAGGCAGCATTAACCTGCCTGGTTCCCTCCAGCACATCGGATACAACCTGGGAACTGGAAACGGCCAGTTCACCTGAACTGCCCAGCCTGTTGATCAGGTACTCCGAGATCCCGTTCTGCCAGTAGTAGAGTGAGGAATCTCCCGTGAGGTTATCGAAGGGAAGAACAGCCAGGGAGATCATACCCTCCTCGTCCCTCAGTTCGCTTAACTTATCTTTATTGAAGATCTTGGGGTAGATCAGGATGCATACCGCCACGAAAAGGATGATAATGATGATATTGCTGGCACTCAACCACTTCCCGGACCGGACCGGTGCGGATCCGGGCCCCGGGTCCGGTCTTGCTGCAGGTTCCCGGTCGGATGTATCTTCCAACGATCCGGTCTTCACGATTCCCTCCGGGTTGACATCGAATATCCAGGAAAGTATTACCGTGATCGGGAATCCGACAATTAATAACAGGATCACCAGAGTGGGAGTCCAATCAGGCAGGTTCAGAGGTCCGGCAACATTGTTGGTAAGCTCGATAAGTACATAGGCCGCACCGGCATACATGGCGATCACCTTGATCACTTTGCGCCTCTTCAGTTCCCGCCAGAATTGAGATAGTTTGTTGGGATCAGCGGGCATGATGGTTAGGGTTAAGTATCACAAGTTAACACCTTATTCCTTATGAGTCAAATAACGCGTATTGGACTTCCGTTTTTAAGATCCATACGTGCAAATGCGGTCTCCTTAGTACTCCTTTTGCATACCCCTTTTTCGGACTTGCAGAAAGTCACCTTTTTGAAAAAACTCCCCCATCGGTGTGCTTCCGGTATGCCAGAAAAAACAAACCGGTTCCCGGACAGTACAATTAAAAGGAGTTGTCCCAGGTTGAAGTTAAAAGATGTAATAATTTAGATTTCAACAAATACCTGACCTATAAGTCATTATAATAGTTTAATCCCATAGAAGATTTATCATGAAAATTATCGTACCGGTTATTTTGGGTGTAATGCTGTTCTCTGTGACAGCAAATGCTGCTGATGACAAAGAAGCTATAAAAAAGGTCATTAGCGGAGAGCACAAAGCCTTTATCGAAAAGGACTTCGGATCCTGGTCTGATTATTGGCTGCATGAATCTTATGTCTGCTATACATCGGTTCATTCCTTTGGTGTAATAATGAAAATGTCCTGGGATTCGCTTTCCACAGAATTAAAGAAATATTTCGAAAGTGAGGTAAAATCTCCGGAATTGAAAATAACGGATGATTACGATATTATTGTTCCGGGCGATATGCCCTCTGCCGGGGTACCGAAAAAAGCAGAATTTTAATTATGGGGAGTACCACTGATCGCTGAAATTAATACCTGCTATATATTAAAAAAGATTGAGGATAGCTGGAAGATAGTATCTCTCACGGAAGTTAACAATACCTCTTATGAAAATAGCGATTTTATGACCGAGTTTCGCCTTAACGTGATAGGATATCAATTATTAAGTTATAATAAAATCGATGAAGCCATAAGAATATCTGAATTGAATTAAAAACAACTGCCCTGCATTCAGGGGTATTACACGTACACCCACTCCTCACTCTGGCCCGATTTTTCAATGGCCTGCAGAACGGCCACACAAGCCAGGATGCTCTCATGGCTGCGTGGCTCTTTTCCTGTGCGGAACATTTCAACCATATCGGTATAGTTCCTGTCTACTTCCGGGGCTTCAACACGCGATTTCAACTCCCTGATCCCCTCGTCTGTTTCATACAGCGTGGTCCATTCTCCTTCCTTCCTGTTAAGGATGAGATGGGCAGACAATCCGTTATGATAAAGGAGGGTGATACTTCCCTTTGAACCGACCCTGGTCACTTTTACTTTTTCAATATCATTTCCGAACATATACATCAGGGGCTGGACAAGGTGAACTCCGTAGAAAAATATCCCACCGTAGACCGAGTCAAAATCTGCAGGTCCGAACCGGACCACATTATTCACCGGCTCCATCTCTTCAAGCTGGTTTATCATGTCGAATGTTGCCGTGCTCTGGGCTATGGAACTGTAGGAGGTGACCGGGGTCCCGTATTCCCTCGCCATGGCCAGGAATTCCTTTCCCTCTTCCACCCGGTAACAAAAGGGCTTGTCGATAAATGCCGGGATACCTGCCTTTATAAATGGAGTGGCTGCTTTGAGGTGGTATTTCGGATGACGGTGATCCACGATCAGCGCTTCGATCCTGCCCATCATCTCTTCCGGCTCTTTCACGATATTGGGGATATTACCCTTTTCACTGGCCTTCCTGGCAAATTCCGCTGTCTCTCCCCATACATATTTCACTTCCACCCCGTCAAATCTCTTTTCAATGTTGAACAGCCTTCCCAGGTTGGCTGTGTGAGAATTTTCAGCCCCAATGATCCCGATCCTGATCTTTTTAGCAGACTGGCCCTGGTGGACCGATGCGATCAGCCCAGGCGAGGAAAATGCCAGCGCTGACAGGGCTACTCCTTTGCCTGCATTGGTAATGAACTCTCTTCTTGTGCTCATGATATTATTTTTTTTCGGTTACAGTTTCATTTCCCATCCCGTTTCATATTCTCTCCCCCACAGTCTTGCCGCATCATCATTTTCAAGTATGTGACCGGTCCCCGGATCGATATTCAGTGAATTTCCGGTACGCTGGGCGATATTCCCCAGCTGGACCAGAAGGGTGCTTTTATGACCCGAATCAATATCAGCGGCCAGTTTCTCACCCCGGGTAATTGCCCGGAAGAAATTCTGAATATGTAGGGCATCCAGGTTCTGCGCGGGACCGGAGGTATTCCTGGCATCGGTGGATGAGTCATTTGAGATCTCCTTCAACACCTTCCCGTCCAGGTCCAGGATGGTATAACTGTTCCCTCCCGGCAGGAGCATTGTTCCTTCTTCGCCATAGAACAAGGCTCCCACCGAACTGCCCTCCACCGGTGTCCCGTTGCAGCTCCTTCCTTCCCACGTCATGCTCATCCCTTCCTCAAAATCATAACTTATCACCTGGGTATCAGGAGTTTCCCAGTCATCATTGTAGCGGTATCTTCCGCCGTTGGAACTGACCCGGACAGGGTAATCCACACCCATTCCCCATCTCAGTAGGTCCACGAAATGAGTGCCGTTGTTCAGGGCCTCACCGGTACCCCAGTGCCAGAACCAGTGCCAGTTGTAATGCACTATGTTGTCTTTGAATGCCCTTCTCGGGGCAGGTCCCTGCCAGAGATCCCAGTCGAGCCATTCCGGTACTGGGATCTCTTTCCCGGTTCCTATGGGCCCCCTGTTGTTCGTGTACCAGCTTTTCCCGAAATAGGTCCGCCCGATCACTCCGTCCTTCAATTCATTGATACCCTTGATCACGTTGGGCCAGGAGCGTCTCTGGTTCCCCATCTGTACCACCTTCCCGTACCTGGCAGCGGCTTCCCGGAGTAGCTCCCCTTCATGGGGATTATGGCTGCATGGCTTTTCCACATATACATGTTTGCCTGCCTGCATGGCCAGAAGAGCAGCGGGTGCATGCCAGTGGTCCGGCATGGCAATCACCACGGCATCCACATCCTTCGATTCCAGAGAACGGCGGAAATCCCCGAATCCATCGGGCCTGAGCTCCTGGATCTCTGCCACCCCGCCAATACATTTTTCAATGGCCCTTGAATCCACATCACAAATATGAATGACTTCACAGTTGGGCTGGCTGGCAAAGTTTTTTGCCAGCGAAAATCCCCTCGAGTTCACCCCGATCACGGAGACCCTTATTTTTTCATTGGCCCCGGAAATGCGATTATCACTGAAAGCACCGTAACCGGGGATCATTCCGCCGGCCATCAGGCCCAGTGAAGCCCCTGTTGTTTTCTTAATAAACCCTCTTCGGGTATCGGTTAAATGTGTCATGTTGCCAATTTTTTTGGTTTCTTTACTGTTCAAGATAGCAATATTCTGCCTGTTCTTTGGTATCTGTGTCACTTCAATGCCCCGGCTACACTACGGCCCCTTCTTATAACGTTTATCCTGAAAGAATAACTGACCCTTGGTCAGCCATGAAATTCCAAATGAAAAGAGCATAATGGATTCCAGCCAGAAGATTGCCCGCCAGTGGATCCTGTCCAGGTGCAGGGACCAGGCAGGGCTCGCCGGGATCTCTGATGGTGCATGGCAGGAAGGTTGCTCCAAGGACGAATATACATCCGAGGTATCCGGCCAGATTATCCATCCGGTCGTGCCCCCTGTAGGCGAAGAGGAAGAGGGCAACCGCGCAGTTGTACCCGACGAAAATGTTCCTCATATTGGTGTAATAATAGGTACTGATGGACGTCTGGACCTCCC
>CAZIAU010000283.1:0-4925 GCA_964536755.1 uncultured Bacteroides sp.
ATCCTTGTTGTCGTCTCATTGCTGCCCATTGTGGGTCAGACCATTTCTGTCTTGAAACTTTTTTACTTGCTATTGTTTTAGGGTCGGACCAATTTTCCCGTTTAATAGTTATCTTTTTAGCGTGTTCAGGGTCAGTCCATACTGTTTTAGGTGTTTTCTTTAATTTGATGTTCCATGGGTCTATCATTTTAGTAGTTCACTTCCTCCTTTCTCAAAGCAACAACTATCATCCATATTATAACAACAAAAAATAATACAAACGGCATTATATGGTAAAATGTCATATACTTGTCTATGCCCGCTGATGCAGCTGTTGCTGCAGGTCCACCTGTCATATTAATACTATTTTTACCTGAGATCTGCTTTTGGAAGGACGATCTATAGTTTGTTACCCGTACCATTTAAATTTGCATCATAAGAAGGTAATCGTTGATTCTTACCAGACCTCATAAGAGATTCCTGCTCCAGTTATTTGAAGCGAGCCTGTTGTCAGGTTGACAATCATACTGCCAGACCATTTATTGGGATGTCACAAAATTGTTCGGGGTTAGCATAGACAATGCCAGTCCGGGAACTATATTTGCAATGGATTCCGCCAGGAGATACTTTGAACTGAATCCTCATGACACCTTAATACTTTACTATCCCGAAGGTATATATCATTTTCTTGGTGAGAATCCTTCTATTGACTTCGGTAATTCGTTTATCCCTGGAGTCAGCGGGATGCTGGAATTCAGGGGTGCGGGATATGACAGGACAACCTTTATTACCGTTGACAGGAAGGCAGATGCAATCCATGGTTGGAATGTCTACAGGGTAAGATTCAAAGGGATCCATTTCACTCGCGATTATTGCACGGTAACACAGGGCGATGTGGTATCGGTTTCTCCCGGGATAGTAGTCATTGAGTTGCATGAGGGATTTCCCACACCGGATTCCCTTATTCAATACGGCCGCCGCAATTCAAGCGGCCTCTATTTGAAAAAATATACCGATGACAGAGATGATCCACATATCATTGTTGAAAATAATGACCAGATCCCCTGGGACACGGCCAACACATTCCAGCTTTCAGGAAGGATCTGGCAATTTGGCCTTCTTAAGCCAGATAAAATTGCTCCCTACCAGGCAGGAGATATCATTGGTATCAAATTGAAGCACGGAGGTCAAACATACTGGTTATCGGGGGGAGATGATGTTTCCTTTGATAGCTGTAAATGGACATGGAAAACAAGGGGTGTCTTACGGGGTGGCATAAGCAATATAAAGTTCAGCAATTGTCTGATAGAGAGGGGCCCTCCGGTGGGTGGAAGAACCCCTTGCCTGGCCTCACCGGGAGGCGGGCCACAATGCGGACAGCCGAACGATTCCAGGATCACTAACATCATTATCGAGAACTGTATTTTCAAATCCACGGGAGATGACAATTGTGCGCTTTTTAATGTGGATGGCGGGATTGTCAGAAACTGCTATTTCAGCGATGGTTTTGCACTGGGAACCCGCATTACTCAGTGTCGGCAGATATGCCTGGAGAATAACACTTACATCAGGTGTTCTCCGGGGTGGATAACCGGTGAAACAGGAGGAGATACAATCAGTTACTGTTTTGAAGTGGATTTTGAGTCTCCGTCGAAGCCAGTAAACCTGTCTGCATCGAATATTACCTCCAGTTCGTTTACCCTATCCTGGAGTCCCTCTTATGACAATATTGGTATTCACCATTATAACATCCTCCTGGCTGACAGAATAATCGGAGAAACCAGCAACACACTTTATACAGTTACCGGATTGAAAAGTTCTGTATATTATGTATTCAGGGTGGAGGCCTTTGACTCTGCGGGAAACAGCTCGGGTTTGAGCAATAACTTTGCCATTACACTACCAGATGAGCTTCTAACCGAAGGTAAATCTGCATGTTCTTCCTTCTTACCGGAAGCTATGAATATCTATCCCAATCCTTCAACTGAAGACCACATTTTTGTAGATTTCAACTTTGATCTGCAGGATATAAGACTATCCCTTTATGATTTATGCGGACGAAATATTTTCAAAATTCCGGTTTACCGTGAAAGAAATTCCATTGATATATCCATGATTTCAAGGGGTATCTATCGCCTTGTAGCTGAATATAATAGAAATATTCTGTCAGAAATGCTGATCGTTTATTAGACGGATAAGTGTAATTAATACTGAAAGTTAAATTTAAACCTTGAAATAGTGTCCAGAATACTCTTTTCGTTTATTGCAGGCACAGTCATGATGCCGGCTCTCTTATCACAGGCGGATATATACCCTGTGATGAAGGGGGTTGATCTAAATCCCGATTTTGTTGTGAGAATTGACGATGGAAGCGGATACAAACCCATCCCTGTCCAGGATATTGTTGATGTTTGTTTCGTCCATTTTGCGATGACAGGCAGTGTGCAGATTGAGATATTAGTAAACCAGACGATCAATGATTGGAGGATAGGGCCCGAAAAGCTTGGGATCGTTCCTGATGTCAATGATCAGACTATGACTTTAACACTGGATAATCCTGCAAAATTGATAATACTGATCAATGAAGGAGCCGGAAACCATACTATCGGACTCGATGGGCTTTGTATTCTGGCGGACGAGCCGGAACCTGATCCTCCACAGTTGAGCGATCCTGAAGTTGTGAATATTATGAACTACAACGTAGATTCTACGGGGAATGTTCTGGCAACATCCCTGATACAGCAGGCATTCAATGAACATAACGAACAAGGTAAAACCATTTATTTCCCCCCGGGCATTTATAAAACCGGAATGCTGCATTTGAGGAGCAATCAATCTCTCTATCTTGCTCCCGGCGCAGTTTTACTTGGATCATCAGATTATAATGATTATCCCCAAATACCCGGAGAAGGAAATGCGAGTGAAAAGTATCTTATTGGTTCATGGAAATCAAATAATATAAGGATTTTTGGAAGAGGTATCATTAACGGTAATGGAACTGCCCTTCGAATGCAGGATCCTACCGGGGCTGGTTTTAAGACGCATAACATCCAGTTCCAGGGAAGTACCAATGTTACCTTAGAAGGCATTATCTCACTGAACGCTGGATCCTGGAGCATTGAACCCATCTATTGTGATAGCATCCTTATAAAGAATGTCAAGGTGATGAGCGATCTGCGTTATTATGGGGTCAAATTAAATACAGATGGAATTGATCCGAATAAATGCAGGCATCTGGTTGTGGAAGATTGCCTGATATGGTCCGGGGATGACGCCATTACACCCAAACAGGACAATACTTATAGCAGTGTATTCCCTTTAAGGAATGTAAACGATCATTTATACCGGAATATAACGGTGTATACACGTAAAGCAGCGATTAAAATCGGCAGTGAAACTTACGGGCCCGGTAAGGAATTTTATGATATGCTTTTTCAGGATTTCAATATTGTTTATGCCGACCGTGCCATGAATATCTGGTCGGAATTTGGTGCAATCGTCAACTACATCACATTCAAAGATTTTATCATCGAGAAAATAAGCACTGAATACAAACAATCGCATATCCATTGCTGGATAAACAATGAAGGAAATTCAATAAAAAATATAAACTTCATAAATATCCATGCAAAGGAACCCGCACCCCGAGGAAGTTCGTTTATAGGTGATAACCTGAACAGTACCATCAATGATAAATTGGTTCAGTATTATAATATTCATTTTACAAATTATACCATTGCGGGAGAACCTGTACTCTCTTTGGAGGATCCAAATGCAAAATTTAACCTGCATGATGATTCACAAAGCGCCAATCCCAACGCATTTTCATTTGTTTCAGGAAATGTTTCTGTTGCAAATAAGGCATCCACTCCCGGATTGTTTAAAGCATATCCAAATCCGTTTGAAAACAACTGCAACATCTCATTTCATATTGACAGGGAGGATCATGTTCGGATCATCGTACAGAATCTTGAGGGACAGATCATTGAAAAGATTATGGATAAAGAGCTGGGCAAAGGAGCATATTCCCTGGAATGGAAATTTGGCTCGGGTATCGGAGGTTTATACCTGATATCTCTGATTGTCGGAGGTTCCAGGATTACCCAAAGACTGGTAAAACTCTAACACTAATTCGCGGCCATATATTTCTCGAGTCTATCCACTTTTATGTCCGTCTATAAACAGATACCCGAGCCCATCTTCCAGGAAGGCAGGCTTTAGTTGGTATGTAAATTTTTCCTTATTTTAAGGCTACCGTTGTATGCTGAACCCTTATTATAAATATTATACCCCGTGATTATCCATTAATTACAAATAAATAACCCCTGACAATGAACCGGAAACCAATCTTTTGCCTTCTCACATTACTTATGTTTGGAAGTTTTTATTTACAGGCACAGAACACCGGGATCCCGGGATCGTCTCAATTAAAAGCCTCTTGCTTAAAACCGGATATACAGCCGCAGGCATATCCTCATGAAGAAGAACTCAGTCTGGCGAAGTTTGTATCAGATATGAATTCAACTTCTGTTTCCTTTGGAAATCCCCCGGAATGGAGTTGGTTCGGTGAAATTGGAGGATCAGTTGTTGACTGGGGAAGGGACCTGGTCGTGGATAGTACCGGGAATATGTATCTGTTTGGAAGCTTCTCCGGGAAGATCAGTTTTGGGACAGATACTTACTTAAGTGCGGGGTTGAACGACCTGGTTTTAGCTAAACTCGACCCGTCCGGCAATATGCTCTGGTTCAGGCAAATTTCTCCGGTTGAGACCGGGCGTTGCACACCGTGGAATATTCGATTCGATGCTTCTGGTGATTTATTGTTAGCCGGAGTCTTTGCAGGTGGCAGCTTAAGTTTCCCCGGGGGGGTGGTTATCGATGGCCTGGAGGAAAAGGATGTTTTTATCGCCAGGTATGATAACTCAGTTTACAGGTGGCTATTCCGA
>CAZIAU010000284.1:0-4924 GCA_964536755.1 uncultured Bacteroides sp.
GGTACGGGAGAAGCCGTGGCGACCAGATACGATAATCCCAACATAGTCAAGTGCAGCATGTGTTTTGACAGGTTAAAGGAGGGAGAGCTTCCCGCCTGTGTAGCCGAATGTCCGGCCGAGGCACTCACCTTCGGACTGCGCAGGGAATTGATCAAAGAGGCACGCCGCCGGATCCATGATGATCCTGACACCTATTATGACGGGATCTACGGAGAACACGAAGCCGGGGGCACCGGTTTTCTTTACCTGTCACCGGTACCTTTTGAAGAACTGGGATTCAACACCAGGCTTCAAAAGAAATCATATCCCGAATTGACCAAAGGATTCCTGTACAGTGTACCGTCCATTTTTATTTTATGGCCGGCCCTGTTGCTGGGGATCCATAACGCAACCAAAAACAACGCTAAAACTGATGAAGACCATGAATAGAATCAATCAGACAATGAACGAAGATAATAATGGCCAGCCCATAGGAAAATTCCTTGTGGCTGCCTTAAAACCTCACGGGAAAATATTTACCGTATTCAATATGATCTCGGTACCCATAATGACCATGGGTATTGCCCTGATCGTTATCCGGTTTATAAAAGGGATCGGGTCGGTTACCAACCTCAGCCAGGAAGTACCCTGGGGCCTGTGGATCGGTTTTGATGTGGTCACGGGTGTGGCCTTCGCAGGAGGGGCTTATGTGGTCACATTCCTGGTATATATCCTGAACATCCAGAAATACAAACCCATCGTAAGGGTGACTGTTCTGAACGGATTTCTTGCCTATGTATTTTATGCCGGGGCATTATTGCTGGATCTGGGGAAACCCTGGAATGTGGTCAATCCTATAATCGGCAACAGCTTTGGAGTCAGTTCTGTCCTCTTCCTGGTGGCCTGGCATTTCCTTCTGTATATGATTGCCCAGCTGATCGAGTTCTCCCCGACCATTGCAGAATGGCTCGGAGCAAGAAAAGCGAGGAAAGTACTTTCGGGAATGACACTTGCAGCTGTCATATTTGGGATCACTCTGTCTACCCTTCACCAGTCAGGCTTAGGAGCACTCTACCTGATGGCCAAAGAAAAGATACATCCGCTCTGGTATTCGGAATTCATCCCAATCCTGTTTTTTATATCCAGTATATTTGCCGGTCTTTCCATGGTGATCTTCGAGGGATCTATCAGCCACAGGGTATTCTTTGACCAGAGCAGTGAAAAGAACCGCCAGTCACACGACGAAATTCTCCATGGCCTGTCCAGGATCTGTGCTTTTACTTTGCTGGTATACTTTTTCATGCAGATCATAGTATTTGCACACGGAAAGCACTGGCAATATCTTAATTCACGGATGGGAATGTGGTATCTGACAGAGATGTTAGGTTTCGTATTGCTTCCCATGATTCTCTATTTCGTCAGTTACAGAAACCGGAATATCACCCTGATAAAAATATCGGCACTGGTTACAATGTTGGGTGTGATCATCAACAGGCTCAATATTACTGTAATAGGTTTCAAATGGGATGCTGCCGTTCACTATGTCCCCTCCTGGATGGAGATTGTTGTGACCCTGACCGTGCTCTCCATAGAAATCTGGATCTTCCGATGGATCGTGAGGCGCATGCCGGTGTTGAGGGATCCTCCCTCCTGGGTAAAAGAACATTAATAAATCAAAATATAAATTAAATTACTATGGATCAATTTGTTTATACAGATATTTTCGAAACCAAAGGTATCGAGTATATCATAGTTATTGGATTTCTTTTTCTGATCATCCCTTTCTGGATGTTACTTAACAAACCAATGAAATTAAAACAAAAAATAGCTGAAGGATTGGCGATCCTTTCCACACAGGTACTCAGGATCCCACGTGGATTGTTCTACAATAAGAACCATACATGGAGCCATCTGGAAAGATCCGGACTGGCCAGTGTAGGTATGGACGACCTGCTGTTGCATCTTACCGGGGGCATTGAACTGGAGTACCTGAAGGAGATGCAGGAGAAGGTAAAAAGGGGAGAACCTATTGCCAGGATCTCACAGAATGGAAAGAACCTGGTGATCACCTCGCCCCTGTCAGGTGAGGTGGAGGGGATCCATTCTTCGCTGTTAAATAATTCTGAAGCCCTCAGCCAGGATCCTTACAGTTCGTGGTTATACAGGATAAAACCACAAGACTGGAGGGGAGAGACCAGCGAATCCTTAATGGCCGATGAAGCCTCTGAATGGGCAGAAAGAGAGCTGGAAAGATTCAAGGATTTCCTGGCAGAGTCTGTAAGTCAGGGTTCCGAAGAAGGTGCAGTGGTCCTCCAGGCCGGAGGTGAATTGATCGATCATCCACTTTCGGAGATGGATCAGGTTGCCTGGGAGCAATTTCAGGATAAGTTTCTGAATGTGGAAGGATGAGGTTACACGCCTTTTTAGTAAATTAAAAGTCTCATTAATTTACACATCGATGCATTCTTAATTTTATCATGAAAAGACCCGGAAAAGGTTCTTATGGAACAGGACGGTACATGGGAGTGGTCAGGAACTTCATCCGTTTCAGATCTTCCATCTACGGCAGGGTGGTTTTCATCATTGCCGTATCACTCATCATTGTATTTGTCCTGTTCAATATTGTATTCAGGTCCGTTTACATGGATTACTTTAACAGGACCATCAGCCAGAGCGGGGACCACATCAGCTCGATCATTGAGGGATCATTGTATTACTCCATGCTGGAGAATGACAAGGCCTTGCTGCAGAGAACTCTGGACATCATAAGTACCATGTCGGGTATTGATGAGGTGAATTTATACGATGAGCAGGATAATCTGGCCTACACCTCGGTAAACGCCGAGGATGGCAGTAAAGGGAATCCCAATTGTAAAGAGTGCCATGCTGATCTGGCATCGGATTTTTCTTACAACGAAAAATCCTACCTGGTAGCGGCGAATATCCCCGAATGCGGGATTCACCAGAAGGAACATGGAAGCAGGCACCTGCTGATCAGACAGCCCATATTGAATGAACCTTCCTGTTACACTGCATCCTGTCATGCCCATGATGCCGGCGATGAACAGCTGGGATCACTTCTGATCGCTCTCCCTCTGGGGGACCTGGATTCATTTTCATCGGAATCTACCACCAATTTCATGGTACTTGCTACCCTAATTATTCTTATACTTGTCTCTTTCCTTGTTATTTTCACAAGGAAAAGGATAAAGGACCCGCTCAATTCTATTATTAAAGCAAGTGAAGCGGTTTCAAAGGGTGATAACACTATCAGGCTGGATATAAATCCAGGGTTGCTTGATGATTTAAGGATGGTATCTGTAGCCTTCAACAACATGCTGGATAATATTGATGCAGCAACCAACGAACTGCAGAACTGGTCCCAGCAACTGGAATACAAAGTGCAGAGAAAATCAGAAGAACTGTCTGAAGCGCAAAACGAGTTGATCCATGTGGAGAGGATCGCATCCCTGGGCAAGCTCTCCTCATCGGTGGCCCATGAGATCAATAATCCCCTTTCAGGCATTCTGGTTTACAATAAATTGATTTATAAGCAACTCAACAGCGCTGATTTCTACCATCCGAAGAAAGAGTCCATCCTTAAGAATCTTAAAATGATCGAGACTGAGACCAAACGATGCGGAGATATTGTTAAAGGATTACTGGATTTTTCAAGGAAGGACAGGGAGGATTTCGAACCGACTCATTTGCATAAGATCCTGGATGAAACTTACCGGTTGATGACTCATTCAATTAAAATCGCTGATATCAGTTTTACCACTGATTTCAGGGCTGAGAAGGACCTGCTTCAATGCAGTCCGAATCAGTTGAAACAGGCCTGTGTGGCCCTGGTGGTCAATGCCGCTGAAGCTATCCAGGAACAGGGACAGATCATAATCCGGACCATTAATCCCGATGAGGAAAATATCCGTGTATCCATTTCCGACAACGGTTCGGGAATTGACAAACAGGACCTTCCACATATTTTTGAACCATTTTATTCTACCAAACGTGACGCAAGCGGGATCGGACTGGGACTTTCAATTGTACATGGTATTATTGAAAACCACAAGGGGCGTATTGAGGTGGAATCTGAACCCGGAGAAGGAACAACGATTGCAATAATTCTCCCTTTGTCGGGAGACCAAAATAGCTGATTATGCCAAATAGAATATCTATTCTGATAGTCGATGATGAGGAGTCCGTCAGAGATTCACTTTATAACTGGTTTATTGACGACGGTTATCGTGTTGAATGTGCAGAAAATGCAAAAAAGGCACTCTCTCTTCTCAATGAGAATGATTATGATATTGTGCTGGCCGACATTAAAATGCCGGGTATGGACGGCATGGAAATGCACCGGCGGATCAAGACTCTTCCAAGGGTCCCTATCGTGATCATCATGACTGCCTTTGCATCAGTCGATACGGCTGTACAGGCCCTGAAAGAGGGAGCTTTCGATTATGTGACCAAACCCTTTGATCCGGATGACCTTTCACATCTGATCCGGAATGCGGCCACCCAGGTAGCATTAAAGGCTGAGAATGAAAGCCTTAAAGAAAAGATTACCTCCCTGGTGGATGTGGAGGATATCGTGGGAGAGAGTGAATCCCTTTACAAAGTGCTGAAAGAAGTGGAACATGTTGCCCAGTCCAACTCCTCAGTGATTATCACAGGTGAAAGCGGTACCGGGAAGGAACTGGTGGCCAGGGCTATACATTCCAATTCTTCGCGGAAATATTTCCCCCTGATCAGTGTGCATTGCGGAGCTTTGACGGAAAGCCTTCTGGAAAGTGAACTTTTCGGCCATGAAAAGGGTGCATTCACCGGAGCCACTTTTAACCGGAAAGGAAGGTTCGAAATGGCCGACGGAGGGACCATTTTCCTGGATGAGATCGGTACCATTTCCCCAAAAATGCAGGTGGAACTATTGCGGGTACTGGAG
>CAZIAU010000285.1:0-3881 GCA_964536755.1 uncultured Bacteroides sp.
GGACAATATCAATCATGCGGCACATTTCTGGGGCGCCGTTGTCGGCTTCATCTTCCCCATCCTGCTGGAGCCCGGACTGTTCAGCACCTTCCTTGAAAACCTCTTAAGACGTTAACCCGATCCCATGAGAAAAGCCATCATTTTAGACCGGGACGGTGTTATCTGCGATAATTCGGAACACTATTACATTACCAGGAAAGAGGATCTCAGGCTGAATCCGGGGGTGACCGAGACCCTTTCCGCCCTTAAGCAGCGCGGTTATATATTTATCATGATCACCAACCAGGGAGGGATCGCAACCGGGCACAACACCCATGAAAACGTGGAACAGGTCCACCGTTACATGCGCAGCCTGCTGGAGAACGCTGGTATTATCCTGGAGGATATCTACTATTGTCCCCATCACGACAGCGTGGAAGCCTGCCTCTGCAGGAAACCGCTCCCGCTTATGCTGGAAAAGGCCATGGCCCGATTCGGTATCGATCCGGGGAACTCCTGGTTCATTGGAGATTCAGAGAGGGATATGGAAGCGGGAAAAGCAGCAGGGGTCCGGACCATCCAGGTGGAATCTAACGGCAACCTGACGAAAATCCTCGAACAGATCTCCTGATCATATTTACCTGAGGTGCTGGACAGGATCAATTGAGACCGGGATCTTCAGGGAAGTTGGCCCATGCCCTGTACTTATTTTTATAGCGCGTTAGTATATCGCTCCAGAACTCACTGCCCACTCCTTGCATTACCATTCGGGGAGAGATCTGCCCCACCAGCCAGGCATTTTCACTGAGCTCACCTTCTAGCTGTTCCGGTGACCACCCCGAATAACCGAGGAAGAAACGCAATTCAAAGGGCTTGATCACATTCATGCTTATTTGTTCCCTTATGGTATCGAAATCTCCTCCCCAGAAAATCCCGTCGGCCACAGCCACACTCTCCGGAATCCGGTCCCCAAGTGTATGCAGGAAATGTACAGTATTATTCCCCACGGGTCCTCCCACCGATATAGAAAAATCCGATTTAGGGAAATCATCGATAATCTCATTGATCTGCAGTTCCAGAGGCTTGTTGAGCACGAATCCGAGTGATCCCTTTTCGTTGTGTTCAGTAAGGTAGACAATGGAGCGCCTGAAATAGTTATCACTCAGGAATGGTTCCGATATAAGTACCCGGCCCTTCTCTGCAACATTCTCATTTACAATATCAAAAAAATCAATATTCAGATCCATCTTCACATTTTTACCAGAGTTCAAGTTACGTCAATTTTGTATGAATTAAAACGAACCTGAAAGAAAAATAGTATCTTGGCGGCTTATGAATCAGTCCCTATGAGCCCGAACGAACCCAGGTCCCCAAACCTTCTGCAGGCACTTGTCCCCATTCTGGTCCTGATCACACTCCTGGTATTGAATGTGACCTATTTTGGCGACCGTACACTGGATGGAGCCAACCAGTTTGCCCTTATCCTTGCCTCTACAGTAGCCGGGATCATCGCCATTACCCTGGGTGTAAAATGGAACCATCTGCAGGAGAGTATCGTGAACAGCATCGGATCGGCCATGCCATCCATCCTGATCCTGCTGATGATCGGGGCGCTGGCCGGCACCTGGATGCTGAGCGGGGTGATCCCCACACTGATCTATTACGGGCTGAAGGTATTTAATCCGAAGATCTTCCTGTTCGCCACAGTGGTCATAACCGGAATGGTATCCCTGGCCACTGGATCGTCCTGGTCGACTGTCGCCACTATCGGGATAGCCCTGATCGGTGTGGGGCGGGCACTGGGTATCAACGAGGGGATTATTGCCGGGGCGGTGATCTCCGGATCCTATTTCGGGGACAAGATGTCACCCATGTCCGATACCACCAACCTGGCCCCGGCCATGGCAGGGACCGACCTCTTTACCCACATCCGTTACATGACCATTACCACGGTACCGGCCATGAGCCTGACGCTGATCATATTCCTGATCATCGGATTCACCTACAAATTTGAATCCACTCCCGGTGATATCGAACTGGTGCTTCACTCCATCGAATCCAAATTCAGGATCACACCCTGGCTTATGCTGGTTCCTGCTTTCCTGGTTTTTATCATCATCAAGAAGATCCCGCCCCTGCCTGCACTGCTTGCCGGTTCACTCATCGGAGCCCTGTTTGCCATGATATTCCAGCCCAACCTGGTCCGCGAAGTGGCAGAGGGGCTTGATCCTTCCGCCCACTCATTTTTCAGGGCCTCCTATATTACCCTGATGCAATCCATATTCGGGGATATCTCCATCACCACCTCCAGCGACGTGGTCAATAAACTGCTTACAAGTACCGGTATGAGTGGAATGCTGAACACCATCTGGCTGATCCTTTCTGCCATGATCTTCGGAGGGGCCATGGAATCGGCCGGACTCCTGGTCAGGATAACAAGTGTGGTGATCCGGTGGGCCCGGTCAACCGGTTCCCTGGTCGCCTCCACCATTGCCACCAGCATCTTCTTTAATATTACGGCCTCGGACCAGTACATCGCCATCGTGGTTCCCGGCCGCATGTTTGCCAGCTCCTATAAAAAGAGGGGACTGAAACCTGAAGTATTGAGCCGCACCCTGGAGGACGGGGGAACCCTCACATCGGTGCTCGTACCCTGGAACACAGGCGGGGCCACACAATCCCGCGTGCTGGGAGTACCAACCATGGCCTACGTCCCCTATGCCTTCTTTAATCTCCTGAGCCCTTTATTCAGTATCCTTATCGCCTACCTCAACTACCGGATACACAGGTACGGGGATGATGAGCCTGCAGCCGATAACAGCAAAAAGGATAAAATTGATCTTTGATGGCGATTATTCCGAAACAGTAAAAGGTTTTATATCTTTGCTACCTGAATTAACACCTATCCATATAAGGCAAACAAGGTCCTGATGTTTTTAAAGATACTTTTTATCAGTGTAATCCTCCTCAGCGCAGCCATGCTGGGTATGGCTCTTAATATCCTGGTACGAAAAAAAGGGAAATTTCCAGCTTACCAGGTCGGACATAACAGGGATATGCATAAACTGGGAATTACCTGTGTTAAACATGACGAGATAAAGTGCTTCAAAGCCAGCCTGAACAGCACCTCAACCCAGGGGTCAGATTCTGAATTAAAAGAGCTGGATGAAGCTTGCGAAGGGTGTCAAAAACTAATGTGAAAATCTGTGTAAGTAAAATCCATTACTATTATCTTTGAGATATAACACTTCGGTCGGTTGGTCGAGTGGTTAGGCGCTGGTCCGCAAGACCAGACACGGTGGTTCGAATCCATCACCGACCTCAAATTGACCAAAGAAATTATATGCTGAAATTAGTTTTAACAACCTTTATTTTAGTTGCCTCAGCTTTTGCAGGCCTTGGCATCAGGATACTCCTTAAAAAGAAAGGGGCATTTTCAGGAGGAAATTGCCAGTCCTCAACACAGGGATTAAGCAGGAAGGAAATCTCATGCTGCTGCGGAGAGACCTGTTGTTCCGGAATCTAAGGTCAGGATGGGTCACTTTCACAGGACCACCCTCCTCGATCTGTTTTCTGAATATGGGGATAACAGAACCATTTGACCCGAGGACATTGCCGAACCTTGTCACAACAAATTGTACCCTGTTTCCGGGTTTCATTGATCTGGCCTGCAGGATTTTCTCACATATTCGTTTTGATGCACCCATCACGTTGGTAGGATTCACAGCTTTGTCAGTAGATACCATCACGAATTTCCCGACTTTATATATCTGGCTTAACTTGGTCATGATCAGTGCACCCCCAACATTCACCCTTATGGCTTCATGTGGATTTTCCTCCAGAAGAGGAACATGTTTATATGCTGTTGCATGATATACGATCTCAGGCTGGTACTCGCTGAA
>CAZIAU010000285.1:3891-4893 GCA_964536755.1 uncultured Bacteroides sp.
CCAAGGATAATTTTTACCGGCGCATTGGGAAAACTAACCCTGAGTTCGTTCTCCAGATGAAAAACAGCGGTTTCCGCATTATCCACCAGAACGAGCTTCTTGATATCGAATTTGGTCAATTGCCTTACAATTTCAGATCCGATGGAACAGGCTGCTCCTGTAACCAGAATGGTCTTGCCCCTCAGTCCTTTGGCAATGAACTTCATATACATCTGGATCGGATCTCTGCTCAGCAGATCCTCTACCCTGATCTTTTTTAACTGATTCAGTTCAAATTTACCGTTTAGCCGACTCTGTACTGCCGGGACTTCCATTACTTCAAGTCCAATGTCAACGGCATAATTGAAGATCTCCCTCTTTTCCGAAACAGGAATGTCCTTGATGGCAAAAATTATGGTTTCAATGTTATGTTTTTCGAGAAGTGCACGAGTCAGCCTTTTGGGATAAAAAGCCGGAATCCCGGTCAGGGAGACTCGATGTATTTCTTCAGACCCTCCGTATACCACACCTGGTATCTTCCCTCCTGATCACCATAGATTAGATAGGCATCGGTATTCTTTTGTCCAAGGATAAAATCCTTCGCCTTATCCAGTCCCATCACCATACAGGACGTGGCATAGGCATCCGCAGTTATGCATTCATCCGTTAACACGGTGGCACTGAGAAGCCTGGAGACCTTGGGGTAACCGGTTGCCGGGTCGATGGAGTGGGTGATCCGCACCCCGTCCTTTTCATAGAATTTGCGGTAATTTCCCGAAGTGGCCAGGGAACGGTTATGCAGGCTGATGATAACCTGGAGCTGTTCTCCGGGTATCATATTGCCATATTCGGGCCTGTCCACCCCGATTCTCCAGAAACTGCCTTTGGAATTCTGTCCCCGGGCCCGGATCTCTCCCCCGATCTCCACCATGTAGTTGATACATCCCTGTTCCTCCAGGAAAGCGGAAACTACATCCACTGCATAGCCCTGCGCAATGGCATTTACGTTGAGGCTGACTCCGG
>CAZIAU010000286.1:0-4870 GCA_964536755.1 uncultured Bacteroides sp.
GCTGTGTCCCTGGTAAAATCAAAATGTTCCCAGAGATGTGTGGCTAACCATGCCCCTCCCATTGACCAGTTGGCCCACTGGGGATTTCCGTGCCCGAAATCACCCACCGGATTGGTCATGGCCCATACATCCGAATTGTGATGACAACACCAGCCCCCTGCATCATAAAATGTTTTTGCGGTAATCTTACCTGTTTTGGAGAGATTTTCGATGAAGCCAAGTAGAGGAGTGTGCATTTCAGGCAGGTTGGTTACTTCTGCCGGCCAGTAATTCATCTCCATATTGATATTGCATGTATAATTGCTGGACCACGGGGGTTGGACAAGTTCATTCCAGATTCCCTGAAGGTTAGCGGGGACCTCGGGTGTACGCGAGGAGCTTATCAACAGGTACCTGCCGAACTGGAAATAGAGAGCAACAAGATCCTGATCGGATCCGTCCGAAGAAAATTGCTTCAGCCTTTCTGGTGTGGTGACATCCTTTTTATGGTTCTTACCCAGATCGAGGGAAACCCTGTCGAAATATCTGCTGAAGTTCTCACGGTGAACCCTCAGCATGTTGATGTAAGCGAGTCCGTCCAGAGCCTCAATCCGTTTTAAAGCCAGAACTTTCTCATCCTTTCCTTCGGTGACCGGATCCCTGTCAAATCCGTTGAAACTGGTTTCCACCGCGACTGCTATTACAGCTTCAGTGGCATTCTTTACATGCACCTCGCTACCCGCACTGCTCACAGAACCGTCTGTTTCCATTATATGGGCAATTGCACAAAAACGCATCCCCCTTCCCTCTTCATAGTGGACAGGCTCGGTTATCTCCTTCCTGTAGTGTGGGTCACACCTGACCGGGGCATTGCCGGTCAGCAGGAGGTTCTTTCCCTGAACAGAAGATTCATAATGTAACTTGCTTGAAGCCTGTAAACTGAAATCAAGCTTGTTCTTGCCATTGGCCTCCAGCCGGATCACGACCACCTGATCGGGACAGGATACGAACACTTGCCGTCTGTAACTGGTTTCATCCAGGTCAAATGAAACGGTGGAAACCGCAGTTCGCAGATCCAGTTCCCGTAGATAGTTCTCAGCCTCACCTTGAAGATCATGTTTGATCCACAGGTCACCCAGCGGGGCATACGATTGTGAGAAGCTGCCCTGCATTTTCGTTACCAGCTGATCCGCCAACCGGTAGTCCTCATTAAAGAGGGCTTCCCTTACAGCGGGAAGATGTGTATAGGCGTCAGGATTCATATAGGGATCAACGGGATCGCCCGTCCAGAGGGTTGCCTCGTTCAACATGATCCGTTCATCGGATATATCGCCGTAAAGAGTTGCCCCGATGCGGCCGTTTCCCATGGGGAATGCCTCTTCAAATATCCGGGCTTCCGAATCCATGCGAATTACCCGTTCAGATTTCCCGATATCTGTCTCCCTGAGAAAGAATATACAACCCGAAAATGAAAGAGATACTGAAACAAATAACAAAAAGGCAATTCTTCTCATTAATCCTCTCCTTATATTGTTTCAAATATACTCAGTATTTTACTTCCTGCTTCCCTTGGTTTCTATTACTACAACTCCGTTGGCGCCCTGAGAACCGTAAATTGCGGCACCTCCATCTTTCAGAATATCTATAGAGGTGATCTCACATGGCGTAATATAATTGATATCGGCTACCTGTGCTCCGTCTACCACATAAATAGCCTCGGTATCCTGAAGCAGGGACTTAGGTCCCCTGACATAGATCCCTTCACCACCCGAACTACTGTTTTTAACAGTAACACCGGGGAATTTTCCCTTCAACAGGGTGAACACATCCGAATAATTACAGAAATCGTTATTCTCTTCCTCCAGATGTGCAAGGGCAAATGTCAGGTTCCGTTCAGAGATAAAACCCATTCCTGTTGCTATCTCACGGTTCCCGGGAGTATCCTTAAAAATCAGGTTGGCTGTGATATAGTCATCATCCTCGTTTACGCGCCTGCTCATGGGCTGAAAGACTTTACCTTTGATTAAAAGGATATCCTTCTCATTGCAGACAATTGCAAATTGACCCAGCGAGTCGGTATGCACAGAGGATTTTGCTTTTTTTGAAGTCACCGTAACATTTTGAACCGGGTAACGGTTAAAAGTGGTCAGTGTTCCCTTTACTAACCTTGTCTGGGAGTAAAGCGTTGAAGTTAAAAGCAGAACGATTGCGAAAAGTGTTGCCTGTTTCATGGTTAACTTATATTAGTTCTTTTATAAGATGCATGTCAACGAAGATTCCCTATTTGCATCACTCTCCTTATCTTCTTTGCTTAATTTGTACGTTCAAGCTGTTTCACAACTTTTCTTATCTGCCTTATATGCTTCGGTGTTGTTCCGCAGCAACCGCCTACAATATTTGCACCTGCATCAATCAGGTCACTTACCTGCGATGCCATGTCGTCAGAAGTTTCCGGGAAAATGGTTTCACCATCACTGTAGATTGGCAGCCCGGCATTGGCATGCACAAGTACAGGCACATCGGGCTGGAGGGTCCTGATCTGTTTTACAATTTCAATCATACCCTTCATACCATTCCCGCAGTTGGCACCTATGATGTCCGCACCACCACCCAGAGCCATTTCAATATATTCGTCGATACCTGTGCCCATCATGGTCCTGTACTCACCCGACTGTGTAAGAGAAAATGTAAAAGTGCAGGCCACATCCAGACCGGAAACAGTTTTTGCCGCAGCAAGTGCAACCCTGGCCTCTTCCAGGTCCGACATGGTTTCCACAACAATCCCGTCAACACCTCCGGCAACAAGTCCCCTTACCTGCTCCTCCATTCCTGCCCTGAGCTCCTCTTCAGGGATTTCCCCCATGAAGATCATCTTACCTGTGGGCCCGACAGAACCCATTACAAGGGTCCGATCTGCAGCAGCAGATTTAGAAATTTCGGCTGCTGCCCTGTTCAACTCGAATGTCTGGTCCCTCAAACCATATCCGTCCAGCTTGAAAGGGCTTCCTCCAAAACTGTTGGTCAGGATCAGATCCGACCCCGCATCCACATAACTTTGTGCAATATCCAGAACATCATCCGGACGTTCCAGGTTCCAGGATTCAGGGCATTTGTCTGCTTTCAGACCCTTGTGATGGAGAAAGGTTCCCCAGCCCCCATCCGAGACAAGCACTCTACCCTCCGCTATTTTATCCAGTATCTTTCCCATAAATTAGTTCATAGTTCACAGTGCACAAACCCACTACGCACTAATCTGCACTATGCACTGTTTATGCACCCAGTTCCCAGCGCCTGAAATAGAGGCCCTGCCTTACGATGGGCAGTGTTTTATATTCAAGAGCCTCCATTTCCTCCCCGGACAATGGAGAGAACTGTGAAGCGATCTGCATGTTCTCCTCGATCTGCTCCACATTATCAACTCCCAGAATGGTTGTGCTCACGGGAAGGCTCATGTTATACGATAATGCCTCTTTAATTGTCAGTGTTCCCGGCAGAGGAGTCCTCATCCTTTCCGGCTGTTCCTCAAGGGGTGGCGGGGCCCATGTGGAGATCATCCTGCCCCGTGTGGCAACTTTCATACCGATGATAGCCACGCCCTTCTTCTGCGCTTCAGGCAACAGGTATTTCTTAAAACTCAGGTAGTGCACATCTGCTGCATTAAGTGCCATTAATATGGAGTCAAATTCAAACCTGTTCAGACATTCCAGCAGAATCATAGGTTCATAGTGCCCGGTAACCCCTATATTCCTGATTATTCCCTCTTCCTTTGCTTTGATCATCGCCTTCAGTGCCCCGTCGTCTGCGAATATCAGGTCCACCTGGTCCTTTCGCTGAACATTGTGAAGTTGCCACAGATCCAGGTGATCGGTCTGAAGGCTGTTCAGACTTTCTTCCAGAAGGCGCATGGATCCGTCATAACTGCGGTCATGGGTTTTTGTGGACAGCCACACCTCTTTACGCCTGGTTTTTATTACCCTGCCTATGTTCTTTTGACTGATCCCTCCACCGTAGGATGCTGCTGTATCAATGTAATTGATCCCCAGATCAATGGCCCGGTTGACCATTTTTTCAGACAGCTCCTCGGTACCCGGTTTTTCAAGTGTTGCCTGTCCCCCGAGGCTCAGAATACCCACCTTATATCCTGTTTTTCCAAATGCATTGGTAGGCATTGCCAGGTGAGTTCGTTCGTTGTAGGGATGCTCCGACTTGAGTTTTTGCAAATTGAGTCCACCCTTGGCGGGAACACCGTGTAGTGTATTCCCAACGGCTACGGAAGCTGCGGCTGTAAGACCCGTTCCCAGAAAGGCCCTTCTTCCGATTTTGCTTTTTTCGCTCATGATCTGATTGTTTTGGTTATTTACCATAAATATAAGGCTCCCCCTACAGATTACCAATATTGCCAGTTGAAATCTTCGGAAATTTAAAGTTTATGGTCGAGCCTGCTATTTTTGAAAATCCTGGAATGTTTGAAAGTACTATCTTTGGGTTATGAAAATTGTAATTGATGCGGATGACGCAGCGTTTGGCCTGAAAAAAGTGGTGGTGGATCACCTCAGGTCCAAGGGGATCGAAGTGGAAGATCTGAACTATAATGGCACAAAACCCGATGCCACTTACCCGGAGGTTGGCTATAACCTGGCAAAAAAGGTAAGGGATGAAAAGCTGGACCGGGCCATACTCATATGTGGGACCGGGCTTGGAATGGCAATGATCGCCAACAAGGTGGAAGGAGTTTATGCCGGTGTCTGTCATGATGTCTATTCAGCTCAACGCCTCCGGGCCAGCAACAATGCACAGGTGTTAACCATGGGCGCCCGTGTTGTTGGTGACGAACTGGCCAGGACTATAGTGGATGCCTGGCTGGAAGCTGAATTCCGGGGGGGCAGATCAG
>CAZIAU010000287.1:0-4867 GCA_964536755.1 uncultured Bacteroides sp.
AACTGGGTTTGCCGCTTTTATTGAAAACCATTCTTCCGGTCGGCTTTATGGGTATTGTCATGGCCGTATACTTTTCGGCGATTATGTCCACAGCCGATAGTTGCCTTATGGCCTCATCTGGCAATATCCTTGCCGATGTGCTTGGAAAGCATCAGGGCAGAAGGAGCCTGATATATTCCCAGATTCTTACTCTGATCATAGGTGCACTGGCTTTGCTTCTGGCCATGAAAATGGAAAATGTACTTGAGCTGATGCTGCTCTCCTATGCTTTTATGGTATCGGGATTGCTCGTTCCCGTACTGGCCGGTTTGTTTACGAAAAGTCCCAGTTCCCTTGCGGCACTTTTCTCGATGCTAGGTGGTGGGATGACCACGTCTGTGCTGGTATTGCTGAAGCTCTCTTTGCCTTTGGGACTGAGTGCGAACATTTTTGGAATAGCCGTTTCGCTTATCATATATATCATCACTGCATGGCTGGATAGAGAGCACAAAGAAAAAGGTTACTTGTGATCTGGGGACTGAAACATTAATATAATCTTAAAAGCATAATCCGACATCCCTGGTACAGGGAATCACCCTTGGTTTTGTCGGCCAATTCAGCTAAATTAGATGAATCAGGTCTATATTTGAACTTAAATGGTCAAACAGAATCCTATTCATTTGAATCTGAATGTCAGGGGCCTTGCACCATCAGCCACCCTTGCCATAAATGAAAAGTCAGCAGAGATGAAGTCCAGGGGCCTGCCAGTATTCAGGCTGGGACTTGGACAATCACCGTTTCCCGTTCCTGAACGCGTGGTCCAGGCTCTGCGGGACCATGCCCATGAAAAGAATTACCTCCCTGTAGGTGGCTTAAACAAGCTGAAGGAAGCCGTAGCTTCTTTCAACCAGCGCACCCAGGGAATTTATACGAAACCCGATTATGTGATGATCGGGCCAGGTTCAAAAGAGCTTATTTTCATTCTCCAGCTGGTTTACTATGGCGATCTTGTGATTCCTACGCCATCGTGGGTTTCATATTCTCCACAGGCCCGGATCGTAGGCAGACACGTGTACTGGGTTCCCACTTCCCCGGATAATTACTGGCGAATGAGTCCCGATCAACTTGAAAAAATCTGCCGGACAGATCCGGATAAACCGCGTATTGCCATCCTGAATTATCCCAGTAATCCAACCGGTTATACATACCCGCTGGAACGCCTGAAAAAACTTGCCCATGTAGCCCGGAAGTACAAAGTCATTCTGGTTTCAGACGAAATATATGGATTGCTCCATTTCAGGGACCAGCATGTTTCAGTGGCGCGATATTACCCCGAGGGTACCATTATTAGCAGCGGGCTCAGTAAATGGTGCGGTGCGGGCGGATGGAGACTGGGAACCTTTTCCTTCCCGGAGTCCCTTGATTGGCTTTACCGGGCCATGACTATTGTGGCAAGCGAAACTTATACCTCGACCAGCGCCCCTATCCAGTATGCGGCAATAACAGCATTTAAAGGCGGGAAGGATATCGATCGATACCTCTTTCAAGACGTATCCTGCGGGCACTGGCACGTTATGTCAAGGATCAGCTAAAAAAGATAGACATAGAGGTCCCGATGCCCCATGGGGCATTTTACCTTTTCCCTGATTTCGGTATCTACAGGCAGGCACTGACAGGTAAAGGCATATACACCTCGGTGGAAATGTGTAATACGCTGCTGGAAGAAACCGGAGTGGCTACGTTGCCCGGTTACGAATTCGGCAGGGATCCGGCTGAATTGACTGCCCGTATCGCACTGGTTGATTTCAACGGAGAAGAGGCCCTCGGGGCAGCATCAAAGAACTACAGTAACAAAGAAATTGATGATCTCTTTGTACAGAAATATGCTCCCAGAATAACCGAAGCCATTACCCGGCTCTGTGAATGGTTCAGTAAAATGGATATGTGATATTCAGAATAGGTCACGACAGGACTATATTGAGTTCCTGACCGACGATGAGGGATTGAAGGCAGACCATAACCTGATGGGACTTTGGCTTGATGCTTCCGGTTCTTATAAAATGGAACACGAGAACCTGGTGTTCGGACCACTGAAGGAGAGTGAATACGACTATATTAAGACAGTCTCTTTCTTTATCAATCCCGACCAGCTGAGCATGTTAATGATCGGGGCGCAGTACTACCATTCTCCCGGTGATCCTGAATTGGTGATAGCTCATTTCGGATCGGGTTGTGTGCAATTACTCCCCCTATTCAGGGACCTTTCGATACCACAGGCCATGATCGGAGGAACCGATATGGCCATGCGCATGTACATGCCACCCGATCTGCTTATTTTCACCGTCACAAAACCCATGTTTGAACTTCTTTGCCGCCTGGACAGTAACAGTTTCCTTGAGAAATCTTTTATAAAGGAATTGAAAAGATCAAGAAGAAGCATATTATGAGAAAAATTATTCTGGTTATCCGGCGATTGGATTCCTGTTTTGAATAAATAAATAAAAAAAATAATAATGTCCTATAAAGTTGATTTTGAAAATGTTTCTACGATTGGCCTGGAGTCTTCACCTGTCGTAGATGCGCTTGCCGGGTTACGTGCGAACGAAGCCCGTTACTTTATGAATAAATACAAGCATGAATTCACAGTTGTACCGGCCAGTGAAAGTCAGGATACCCTGGATTATGTGAACCGGATTTTGAAAGAAGAACGTGATATTGAGTTTGCGGCCAAACCATTAGAAACATCGCGTTTTCAACTGGAAAATATCAAATTTGCCTATGTCTTTTATGAGGATGGTCTTGGTTTAAATGTCATGTATACGGTTAATGACCCTAAAAAAAGGGCTGCAGGTTTTAAACTTTCTGAAGGGATGGAAATACCTGTAGAGTTAGAGGGGAAATTCAAATTTGCCAGGCAGAAGTCTAAACTGGCCGGAACAATTCGGGGATCGTTTTTTGTAATTAAGGGAGAATATTGATATAAATCTGGGAAACGGGATGTGCTATTCAGATTCTGTTGATGGACGAACACGATTCATCACCTCCTGCACCTCCTCAACAGTAACTTCCGAAGCATCATTGCCAAAGGAGAGCCTGATAAAGGAGAGTACATTGGCTATCTGGGTGGCATTAAGCTGGGGCTGTGGGGGCATCACCGATTTGTAGATCTCCCCGTTAACTTTTATCTCCCCTTCTATTCCCTCTAGCACGATTCTGATCAGCCGTTCCTTATCCCCGGTGACCCAGTCACTGCCCTTGAGCGGGGGATGCATACCCGGTACCCCGTTCCCGTCAGCCTGATGACAGACCAGGCAGGCATCCCTGTAGACCTGTTCACCGGGAAGATCCGCCATGATCACAGTGTCCTGTCCCACAGCGTGATCTGGCTCCACGGCAGCCATCTCCTCACCTGTATAGATAACCCTCCAGATGGTCCCCTTTCTCGAGTCGGAAATATAAAACGATCCGTCGGAACCTATAGCCAATCCCACGGGACGGTGCTCTGCATCTCCGGGGTTCCTGACTGTGTCCAATCCTGAGAATCCATCTGCGAACACTTCCCAGTCACCGGACGGCAATCCATCCTGCATGGGAACAAAAACCACATAGTAGCCTTCCTGTGCCAGGGGAGTCCGGTTCCATGAGCCATGGAACGCAATAAATGCCCCGTTCCTGTATCGTTCCGGAAACTGCTCCCCTGTATAGAACAGCAGGTCATCCGGGGCCGTGTGAGCGGGAAAGGCCATGATGGGATCTGTTTTAGATTCACACCGGGATGTAACCATACCATCTCCACCGTACTCCGGAGCCAGTACCTTGGAATTCATAAACGGATCATAATAGCAGTAGGGCCATCCGAAATCCGCTCCCTCCTGCATCATCAGAAACTCTTCAGCTGGCAGATCGGCGCTAGCCTGATCGTCATAAATTTCCGGAAAAAACTGGTGTAACTGGTCCCTGCCATGCATTACAGCATACAGTTTATTCTCCACGGGATTCCATCTCAGAGCAACACAATTTCTGGTCCCGGTAACATATCTGAATCCGTCCTCCAGCTGGTCCTGGTTCAGTATATCATCTTTAAAACGCCAGATCCCGCCGGCGAATTCCAGGATCGGGCACGGATCCATTCCCGGAGAGCCCTTGGTCCTCATCTCCTCCATACATGCATTGGCAGGAGCCCCCACGTTGACATACAAGTTCCCGGCCGCATCGAAATCAAAAGATTTGGACGCGTGTTGCCGTTTGTGGGAAAATCCGGTTGCAACCACTTGGTAATTCTCATCGGGTAAAAGTGAACCGGTTTGAATCGGATAACGCACGATGGCTGTATCGGATCCGAAATACAGAAATCCTTTGTGCAGTTTGATCCCGGTTCCTGAAAGAGTTCCGAAATAGGAAACAACATCGGCCCTTCCGTCTCCTGTGGTATCCCTTAGCGCCACCGTTCCGAATCCTTTGCTCAAATTATTCAGTGCCACGTAAATATCTCCATTTTCAGCCACAACCAGATGCCGTGCCGGACCCAGTTCATTAACTACTTTCAACGCTGCAAACCCGGCGGGAAGTTTCAATCCCCCCTGATCCGGATCGGGGACAGGCATTCCCTGGTGTGTTGTCTTCCCGCAACTGCAGAGCAGGAACATCGATGCTGTAATTGTTACAACTAAATTTCTGGTGCTGGCAAAGGTTGTCATGATTTCTGTATTTAAATTTTTCCGGAATAACTTTGTAAGTTAGCGAATTAGTTATATAACTGCTAACTCTCTGTCTCCTTTCCCATGGAAACATGATACCCATAGCGCCAAATAGCCCATCATTTTTCTGTTTTCTTCTATCTGGGATTGGGGATTTATATAAAATAATTAAAGAAACCGTCTCACATTGG
>CAZIAU010000288.1:0-4847 GCA_964536755.1 uncultured Bacteroides sp.
ACACTTTTTTTTATCTTTCTTCCAAGATCAATCAGCGTAGTCAGTTCCGACGCATCCATAGAAAGCCCGAATTTTTCAGCATCCACAATAGCATAAAAAGCACCCCCGAATGCTACATCATACTTTACCCTTCCCAGTCCCGGAACCTGAACCAGCTGATCACGGTAAAGTACAAAAGAAGGTACGTTTTTGAATGATACAGAACTTACCATGCCATTTTCTCTCTTTCCGGTCGAAGTGATCCTTCCGGGAGGGGCATCAATTTTCAGGGTGGGATTTAATCCTCTTCTTTTTACAAGTTTTGTGTCCAGGACAAACTTTGTCAATGCTATAATAGCATGTCCGCACATTGTACTATATCCCTCGTTGTGCAGGAAAAAAGTACCAAAATCCGCATCTTCAGAACAGGGCTCTGTAATTATTGCTCCATACATATCGGCATGCCCCCTGGGTTCCCAGATAATTCGTTTCCGGATATTATCGAGATGATCCCGGAAATACTTACGTTTTTCGAGAATCGTTTCACCTTTTATTTTTGGATATCCAGCCACAATGATCCTTAATGGTTCACCTCCAGTGTGCATATCGATGGTGGAGATCCTCATCCAATCGGCCGGTGGTTTCCATTTCAGGTCTTTTAGCTTTTTATACATTGTAATTTTATATAGACCATCATAATATATTCTCGTATACAAGCCGGGCAGCATACAGGTCAAAGGCTGCCATACCTGCCGATTTAAAAAACTGAGTGTTTCCTTCCGGATGAACTTCACCCCGCACAAGGTCAGAAACAGGAATGATCTGATCAATTGTGACCAGTTTTTTCGCCAGTGGAATAAGGAGATCCCCTGCTTCGTTTATTCCCTGCATAGTGTCAACAAAAACCTGGTTCAGGTTTTTAAATAAATCATCCGGAAACTCTCTCATATCGGGTTTGTAGGATCCTATTCCTATAAGGGTCTTACCCATCCAGCATTCCTTTTTTCCGGGTATAACCGGATGCTGTGAACCCGTGGCAGTAATAACTATCTCTGAGGATATACACAATTCCATGGCGTTTTTACAAGGGATAACTTTAATATCCTTATAGAATGCATTAAATCTCTCTTTAAATCTTTTCATTATTGAGACGGACCTGTCAAGGATCCTGACCTCACGGATTGGGCGTTGCTGACAGGCAAATAGTGCCTGATGGATCCCCTGAATGCCCAAACCGATTATTCCCAGCCTGGAGGCGTTTTCGGGCGCCAGGTATTTGATACCCACAGAACCTACTGCAGCTGTCCTCATAGCGGTTAATTTACTGCCATCCAGTGCTGCCAGAGGTTCCCCTGTTTGCCCGTCATTCAGGATCACCGTACCATAGATAATGGGTTTTTTTATTTTTAAATTCCCGGGAAATACGGAAACCAGTTTCGTGCTGAAATATTCCTTTCCGAAACAGGGCATCAATATTAAACTATTGGCTCCCCTGTCCAACTGGGACCTGGGCGGAACCTCAACCAGTCCCTCAGAAGTGTCCCGTAATGCATTTTCCATGGCAACGACCCATTCCGATATGGGTGCTACTGTTCCTATTGCATCACTGTCTACTTGTAACATCTGTGACCGGTTGTCAGTAAAAACTCTCTTTTGATCATATGAAGTTACTATGATTTTGCGTTATAAACCTAACCAGACAGATTAATTCATTAAACCGTCTTCCAAAATGAAGCATCTCCAACTGATTTTGCCCGGTTTATTAATAATACTGGCTTCAGAAGTCCCGCTAAATGGCCAGGTTCCGGGAGAGGACCCTCCCAGGCGATTTTTACCCTATGTTGGTATTACCTATAATCTGCACACCATGAGGGACCTGGTATATGATCCTGAAGAGATGGTTTACCGGAACAGTCATTTCCCCGGAATTGAGGTTGGCTTTACCCTTCTGCCAGGAAAAGAATCCGGATGGGTATTGGAATACAGGAATAGTTTCCTGGGGGAACTCGCCATTTATGGTATTGCAAAACAGACAGGCAATCCTTATCACGGCATTCTGACCGATATAGTTGACAGGACAATCTGCAATGGCTTTCTGGGAAGGTTCGATCTTGGAAAAACTTTTATTAGCACAACTGACAGAGAT
Organism: uncultured Bacteroides sp.; assembly: GCA_964536755.1. GTDB lineage: Bacteria > Bacteroidota > Bacteroidia > Bacteroidales. The sequence goes on from CAZIAU010000288.1 coordinate 2,126, forward strand.
CTGATAGCTGGTTTTACCATTTCAGATAAGGTCGTTTTCGGGACTGATGATTACCCATTGTTGCATTATAATATTGCCTATGAAGAGACTTACACCAACTCTGGTTTTCATTTTACACCGGGATTGTATGCTTCCTTTATGATCCGTTTTCAAAACCAGGGTGTGTTGTCAGCCAATATAAGTTTTTGCCAGTCACTTTTTAACCTGCATCAATTCGGGAATGAGAATGCCATTGATCATTTTGTATTGCCCCTTTTTACAGAACTTCAGGTAAAATATCAGATGCCGGGGGGAATTTATCTGAAAACAGGAGCTATCCACGCTGCAACCATCAATGGTGTTCCGGCCGATGCAAGGATCAGCCTGGCTGCAGGATATACATTCAGGTATAAATAATCCCTCGAAGAGAGAGTACTAAGCAGTCAATTTACTTTTTTGTCTTTGATATATTTTCTTTTACTCTGAATTCAACAATCCTGCCAATCAAGTCAAACGGAATAGGTTTGTCGATAGGAAACTGAACAGAATTTTTTCCCGGGACATAACTTTATTTTAACCAATCCCAACGTTTTGCCCAATCAAGCAGAATTTCATTTCTCCATTTCAGGACTGTTTTTCCTCCCTCTATTTTTCCATCATAGAGTGCTTTGTCGGATCTATCGGTGTACCAGTTATTTCCCAATTGATAATCGGTAGGATGTTCCTGACCAGGCCAGAGATTGTCAACAACGATACTTCCTTCAAGTCCATTAATTTCTGAAATATGAGAGTTAAATCTGTATTCTACTGTTTCAGCTTTCTTAGGAATATATCTTATACTATAGTCACCATTTCCAAGATAATATCCCGGCCATTTTTGTATTGATCTTCCAAAAGGCACTTCCATCCAAAAACAAACCGAATCCTGTGAAATATTAGCCTTTGGCCCTTTAAAATGAAATTCAAGAATTGAGCAAAATGCCACAGTATCGCTCAAACTAGTTGTACCATTAAGAACAATACGCGGGCTGTAATTTATTTTTTCAAAACTGCCGCCCCAGCTTTCTCGCACTGGATTTTCAGGATTTCCATTCATCATGTAAAGAAGCGAAGGAGTATCCCCCATTTTAATTTCTCCATTGTAGTAATTTTTAAAATCCTTTCCTAAATACCCGGCACCATTTATAAAACGGTCATAATAATCAGAACTTTTAATGCTGTCAGGAACTTCATTATCTGAAAAAAATCCGTAATAACTTGAATTGACTTCAATAAACCACAGGTCAGGAAAATTTTCAACGATAAATGAATAACTATTTGCACTCCATTTTTTATTGGGGCCACCAATCCAATAGATTTTTATTTTCTTCTGAATTTCTGGTTCATCATGCAGTGCCTGCGCCAGATCATCCAAACCACCCCAGACCAGGATCCAAAGTGATTGTGGTTCTTTTTTCTTTGCACATTTAATTATCCACTCCGATCCTTCAGTAGGGGTTTGATAACCTTTATATGGAGCCCCTCCAAGTCGACCTTGTTTGGTTATTGAACGTAAATAATCAGGTTCTGCGAAATCCCTTTTATGTATTTTAAGTTTTGGAAAGTCTTTTTCGTACAAATTTATCATACGAAATATTTCTTCTTTACTTCCATGGCCATAGGAAGGAGATGAAACAATGCCTTCAATCGTAAATAAGTCATTATACATCAATAAATGTGTCATCGATTGATTATCATCGGGATCAGTACCACCAATATCCGTACTTATTAAAATTCTTGGTTTGACTTGTACAGGACTTTGTGCTCCAATAATGGTTGCTAATAAGCAAAGAGTTGCAACTGAAATCCTTTTTTTCATCTCTTTCTTTTCTAAAATCTTTAAAATTAATGGATAAAGTTCCAATTTACCCGGAATGTGATCTGTGGGTCGATTGTAGCTAAAGTTCGGAATAACTTTTCAAGGGGAATTGTTCAATTCAAAACTTTTCTTTGCAAAAAGGTATCAAATTTCGGAACCGTAAAAGTCGTTAATCCAAATGCTGGACTGTATATCATTCCCTTTTTTATTAACTCATCTCGGATTGGCGCGGCTTTTTTTACTGGCATCTTCAATATTTCAGCTATCTCACCTGATTTTGCGGGAAGTGATGGGGACTTTGCCATGGCAAGGACATATTTCTGCTGCCTGACGGTGAGCCTTTCATAACGTACTTTGTAAAAACCATTATCCAGATCACTCAATGCTTGTTTTGTGGCTTTTTTAATATCGCTTAAGGTAATTGTAGGTCCTGCTGCCTGGTCCCAGGCATTTGAGCCCCATACTTGTAGAAAAAATGGGTGGCCTTCTGTTTGATTAATAATTTCAGTTATTGCTTCTGCCTCATAAGATACTTTATATTTTTTCACTGGATCAATAATTGCTTTTTTTGCTTGTTTAGGCTCCAGTTTTCCAATCGATTTAAAATCAAATAGACGCTCAGCATATGACTTAGCTTCACCTGCAAGTTTTGCGATTTGGGGCAAGCCTGCTCCAAAAAAGAGGAAAGGGAGTTTTTTTTGGGATATTTTATGTAAGGCAATAATTAATGCTTCCAGTTCTTTCTTTTGTAAATATTGAATTTCATCAATAAGAAGAATAGCGACGGTGCTTCTGTTTTGTGCTGCCCCACCTATGGAAAGGAAAAGTTCAGTTAAATCATTATCCATTTTTCCGGTCGCTAATGCTTTTGTAATGCCAATCTCT
>CAZIAU010000289.1:0-1832 GCA_964536755.1 uncultured Bacteroides sp.
CTGAAGGAAAGAGTATTGATGCCTCTGAAGATTTTTGAAGATAATCATGCATATACCAATGATGTGGATGTGAATCCTAATTTTGTGAAACCCCGTATGTTCATGTTCAGGCTTCAGAAGATCATGGATGAATATGCAGGGGGGGCATCTGTTGGATTCAAGACTTCAGAATCATTGCTGAATAAGGGACTGGAATACCTGGAGTATATGAAGGAAGACTCTGAAAAACTGGCCGCAGCCGATCTGAATGAGCTGATGCGGTGCTGGGAAAATGTTCACAGGCTATGGCAGGCCGAATCGCATATTCGCACCATGCTCTTCAGGGAAGAAACCCGTTGGCCCGGTTACTACTTCAGGACTGATCATCCCTCCATAAATGAGGATTGGGAGGCCTTTGCCAACTGCCGGTGGGATCCGGAATCGGGCGAGTGGCTGATGATAAAACGTGAAATATTATAATTTGTATTTTTTCTGCATTCAAATTTGGAATTTCCAACTTTAATAATTGGTGGCGGTATAAGTGGGATCACAGCTGCCGTTGAGCTGGCAGAGACCGGCCATCACGTGGTCCTGGTTGAGAAGGAACCCTATCTGGGAGGGAATGTTTCAGGATTCAACAATTACTTTCCCAAGCTATGTCCCCCGGCATGCGGACTTGAAATTAATTACCGGAGGATCCGCGGTAATCAGCGGATCAGTTACTATACCGGCTCCCGTGTTAAAGAGATTTCGGGGTGTGATGGTAATTTCGCCGTAAGGATAGGGATAGAGGCAAGGCTCGTAAATAACAGGTGTACTTCATGTGGCAGATGTGCTGATGTTTGTCCTGAGGAGAGACCCGGGGAGATAGGTGGAAATGAAGGGGAAAAGGCAGTATATATACCGGGGGGACTCTCATTTCCCATGAAATATACTATCGATCCCGACTGGTGTAAGGGTGAGGAGTGCGGCAGGTGCCTGGAGGTCTGTGATTATAATGCTATACAGCTGGATGCAAAACCTGCAGAAGTTCAGATACAGGTAAAAAGAATCATCCTGGCAACCGGATGGAAACCGTATGATGCGTCAAGGATCGAAAATTACCGTTATGTGGAAGAGCCGGATGTTATTACCAATCTGGAATTCGAGCATCTTCTTGCTTCCTGCACACGTGACAATAAAAGACTGACCAGGCCGTCTGACGACAAAGTTCCTGAACGTATCGCATTTGTTCAGTGTGCAGGCTCGAGGGATCAGCATCACCTTTCATACTGCTCAGCAGTTTGCTGTTCTGCTTCCGTGAAGCAGGCCCTGACCCTGGCCGAAGCTTACCCGGAGATCAAAACAGAAATTTTCTATATCGACCTGAGGCTTTCGGGGAGAAATGAGAAATTATTAAAACAGGCAGATAAAACCGGGTCAATTACTTTTACAAAAGGTAAAGTGGGCCGTATTGGAAATAAAAACAGCGATGGGGGATTAATGCTGGAAGTGGAAGATATTATGGCCGGGAATCGACGTACAGAATATTACGATCTGGTGATACTTGCCACCGGTATTGTTCCCAATACCCTGGCAGTTGATCTGCCCAAAAATAGTTATGGATTTTTTATACCGGGGTCCGTTCCCGGTATTATTCCTGCAGCAGCCTGTAAACGCCCGATGGACGTGGCTTCCTCTGTGAGGGACGCTACTGCAGCTGCAATGCAGGTTATGCGTTTATGATAGATCAGAAGAAAAGAAATATGGCCCTTGCCGTCTGCAGCGGATGCGGGATTGGTAACTGCATGGATCTGGATAAACTTATCCGGGTTGCAGGAGAATCCGTTGAGGGGATATCCTGTATGCAACAT
>CAZIAU010000289.1:1842-2303 GCA_964536755.1 uncultured Bacteroides sp.
GCTCTTTGCTCTGAAACGGGACTGAAGCATTTGCACAAAATGATAAAAGAGTCGGAAGCTGACCGGCTCACTATAGCAGCATGCTCCCCAAGAGTAAAAACAGAACACTTCAGATTTGAGGGGATCTATGTGGACCGGGTCAATTTGCGGGAACAGGCTGCCTGGGTACTTGAACCGGGCGACGATGATACGCAGTTGTATGTTGAGGACCAGGTCAGAATGGTACTGGCGAAACTCAAATCTGTGGTTGATCCCGTTCCATACGTCCCTGAAAACCTGTCCGGCGATATCCTCGTGGTGGGTGGCGGAATTGCCGGGCTTACGGCAGCACTGGAAGGTGGCCGGTCGGGATACCGTGTTCATCTGGTAGAGAAATCGGACCGGCTTGGTGGATACGCCGGAAGATTACACAAAGGTAATCTTCCGGCGTAACATCTGTTCGTCCTCGAAACTGAAGTTCA
>CAZIAU010000289.1:2313-4832 GCA_964536755.1 uncultured Bacteroides sp.
AGGTGGATACGCCGGAAGAATACACAAATTAATACCTGCCTTCGGATCTGATGCCGGACTATCAGAGCCTGACACACAGGATCTGATTCAAAAAGTAATTGACCATGAGAATGTTGAGGTATACCTTGATAGCTCAATTGAATCCATAACAGGAGAGCCGGGCAACTTTTCGGTCAGGTTGAATAATGAGTGGCACAGTTCGATGGTAGTGGGATCGGTTGTGATTTCAACAGGTTGGAAGCCATATGACACAGGCAATCTGGGACATCTTGGTTATGGTTTACCTTTTGTTCAGACACTGGAGGAATTTGAAAAGTATGTTCAGGAGGAGAAAGTGCCGGATCGTGTTCTTTTTATATTATGTGCGGGGTCCAGGGACGAAGAGCATCTTTCCTATTGCTCTTCCTATTGTTGTTCTGCAGCCCTGAAACAGGCACTCTATATCAGGGAAAACAACCCCCGGTCCCAGGTTTATATCATATACAGGGACATCCGGACAACCGGTTTCCAGGAAGAATTCTATAAACGGGTTCAGTCCGATGATGCCATTTTTATGACAAGAGGGGTGGTCGATTCTGTTTCGGAAAAAGAGGGGATACTGGAAATTGTAGTGAAGGAATCCCTGGTCGAGGATCTGTTCAGCATCGAAACTGATATGGTGGTGCTGGCCACAGGGATGGTACCTAACAGTACGGAGGATTTACAGCTTCAATACAGGTTGGGTTCGGGATTACCCGAGATCGAATATAACTTCCCGGATTCCCATTTCATCTGTTTCCCTTATGAAACAAGGCGGACAGGGATATATGCGGCCGGGACGGTCAGGGCTCCTATGGACCTGGACTCAAGCATGGAGGATGCTGCCGGTGCTATGGCAAAGGCCATCCAGTGCATTGAATGTGTTAAAAGGGGTGAGTCGGTGCATCCAAGAGCAGGTGACATTACATTTCCGGAGCTTTTTATGGAACGCTGTACCGATTGCAAACGGTGTACTGAAGAGTGCCCGTTCGGAAGCTATGATGAAACGGATAAAGGGACTCCGTTGCCCAATCCGGCCAGATGCCGGAGATGCGGGATTTGTGTGGGTTCATGCCCGGAGAGGGTAATCAGTTTCGCAGATTTTTCAATCAATAGTGTTTCGGCCATGATCAAATCTGTTCATGTGCCGGATGAATTTGAAGAAAAACCAAGGGTACTGGTTTTCGTTTGCGAAAATGATGCCTACCCGGCACTTGATGCGGCCGGAGTTCATGGTTTAAAATTATCTCCCTTTATCAGGATTATTCCTGTTCGGTGCCTGGGATCAATCAATAAAGTGTGGATCTCCGATGCACTTTCACACGGTTATGATGGCATATTGCAGATTGGATGCAAACCCGGGGATCAATATCAGTGTCATTTTATCCATGGAAGCGAACTTACTGAGCAACGTGGTGAGAACCTGCAGGAAACGCTGGAAACCATGATGCTTGAACCTGAACGGATCCGCACTCGTTTTGTCGAGATCACCGATCATCACGGGATCGTTGAGATCATTGATGATTATATGGAGGAGTTGGAGATAATCGGGCCAAATCCGTTTAAAGGAATGTAGAATATAGTTAATAGTTAGTGCACTACGCACTGTTATGATTGAAGTAAAGCCGGATATTGAGTTTAAAAGGGAATTGAGCCGGATGAGCGGTTCTCAGCTGAACCAGTGCATGCAGTGCGGGAATTGCTCTGCTGTCTGTTCCCTGGCACCTGCAGACAGGCCCTTTCCAAGGAAAGAGATGGTCTGGGCCGGCTGGGGACTGAAGCACAAACTTATAGGCAATGTTGATGTCTGGCTGTGTCATCAGTGCGGGGACTGCAGCAGTTATTGTCCGCGGGATGTGAAACCTGCAGATGTAATAGCGGCAATCAGGCAGAAAACCTATTCGCATTATGCTGTTCCCCGTTTCCTTGGCAAGCTTGTAAATAAACCTGCATTGCTGCCCCTGGCCATATTGATACCCGTTATGGTAATTATCACAATTCTCTCATTGGCGGGAACGTTCAAAATCCCGGAAGGCGAGGTGGATTATTCGGCTTTTTTTCCACATGCATTGTTAAATTCAACTTTTTCGTCCATAACACTGCTGTTCTATCTCCTGGCTTCCTGGGGATTGGGCAACTTCTGGAAAGATTTAAAAAGAGTTCATCCTCCCGTTCCGGGCAAAGGTAAAAGACTGCCTTTTTTTAAAGTTCTGGGGGAGATATTGTCCCACTCTAATTTTACCGGTTGTGGTTCACGACGTAACCGGCAGGTTGCCCATATGCTTCTGTTTTTCGGCTTTGGATTACTGATCCTGGTAACCATCTATGCGATCATTGCCACCATGACACAAAACTATCCCTTCCCCATCCGGAATCCTTTCAAGATCGCCGGGAACGTGGCATCGCTGATGATTTTTACCGGGGTGGGAATTATGATCGGGCAGAGGTTGTTTAACAGGAGTGTTTATGGGAAAAGCGGTTATTCGGACTGGTTATTACTT
>CAZIAU010000290.1:0-454 GCA_964536755.1 uncultured Bacteroides sp.
TAAAGTAGGAATCAGTCCCGCTTTGTTCAAATTAAGAAACGAACTAATTGAATTATTATGAAAGCACTGCTAATTGTTGATCTTCAGAACGATTTTCTTCCCGGTGGAGCGCTACCGGCCCCGGAAGGAAACAAGATCATCCCTGTCATCAACCGGATCATGGTCCAATTCGACCTGGTTATCGCTTCAAGGGATTGGCATCCAGATAATACAACCCATTTTGAACGCTGGCCGCCCCATTGCATCAAAGGAACCGAAGGTGCCGCCCCACCTGATTCCTTTCACACAGGGGAGTTAAAACAGGTATTCCTGAAAGGCACCGAAAACAGAGATGATGGTTATTCAGCTTTTGAGGCTACCAGTTCAAACCTGGATGATTACTTAAAGCAACACCATGTTAAACAGCTCTTCATCGCGGGATTGACTACTGAATATTGCATTAAGGAAACAGTAC
>CAZIAU010000290.1:464-4817 GCA_964536755.1 uncultured Bacteroides sp.
TACGGATACCAGACCTATATGGTGAAAGATGCTTCTGCCGGCGTACAGGCTGGACAGCATGATGTTGATCTTGCATTACAAGAAATGCAACGAGCCGGCGCACAAATTATTAATTCATTACAAATTGATTTAGTATAAATGTATAATACCGACCGGTCATAATGTTATAAAATTATCCCACCCCAATTGTTATATAGGAATGCAGCATAAAGGAGGGTATAACAGCATTCAAAACCGTAAAAACTATTCCTGCAATGTAGATATTAAGGGATAACCTGGGTAAAAAAATACACACACGCAACATCCTGTAGAATTGAATCAAAGGCCATAAGTGCTTATTATCAGAGTCCTGCTTATATAATAAGTATCTCGGTACAGTTTTTTCTCCTGTTCAGGCAGTAATAATCCCGACCGCTCATTTATCTTTCAAATTCACCGGTCTTTACTTTCATTAACATAATAATATTACAATACTATGAGAAAATTAACCATAACCGGAATGATCTTTTTTATCCTGTTGGCAGGATGTAATACAAATAAAACCGATGACGAAAATATTCAAAAACTGCTTGATCGACAGACAGAAATGCAACAGAAACAAGAAGAATCAGAGCTATGGAGCAGAACCAGCAGATTCTTTCCGATAAGCTTAAAGAGAAAGCGGTCTCAGACTTGAACACAAAAAAAACTGAACTGAAATCCAGGATCACCAGCTATGAAGATTCCATTAATCAATTGAAAAAGGGATTAGTACTCCTTAATAAGCAACTCGATTCCATTGAAAGTAATATTAACTTTTACGAGATTCAGGAAAACGAGAGCGAAAAGACTTTTAAATCTGGCATTTCTGAAATTGACCAGATAATGACCCAGCGTGAGAAACAAAAGCAGAAAGAGATAAAAAGGGTCAATCTGCTCCAAAAAAGAGTTTTGATTGCCGAAAAGAGAATTGAGGCATACGAGTTGGAAAGAGAGATGTATATGGATGAACTGAAAGAGCTGCAAAGAAATAGTGCCAGTGAGGAGGATCTCGCAGTTTTCCAGAAAAGAATCGCAGAAATGAACAGCACCATCAATTCCGAAACAACCGGTAAGAAAGCCATTGAAAAGGAGATAGCCCAAGCTGAGACATATATCTCAGAATCTGATGCTGCCATGAATAAATTACAGGCAAAAATCAGTTCAGAATACACGAAAAAAGACATAGTTGAAGATTTTATTGCCCAGGAAAAGGAACGGCTACGAAAAGAATTGGAGCAAATTCAATCCACCCGTAAAGAATTGCTGAATGAACAGAACAACGTCAATCTGAACCTGGAGAATACAGAGGCCCGCATCGCTAAACTGAATAAGAATGTCGAATTGATCAAAAACAAAAAGATGAGTGATATTCTTGATCAACAGGCCGCCAATGAAGAGGAAGAGGCAAACCTTGCCGGTGAAGAGATAAGTATGTTCGAACAGAGCTCCGGGAGAGAGACAATGGTTCTTCCCCCGTCGTCAGACTCTGCAAATGAGGAGCTGCTCACAATATTAAAAATGGGAAATCAACTTGACTCACTGAATGATCTGATCCGGGCTGAGAAAGCTGAAATTGCCAAAACAAGGCAAGAGCTCTATAAAAAAAGAGCATCGGCTGCCGCACAGCGGGCAAAATTTGGACGTACTGTAGGCGGCATTATTTTAATCGTAATATTAGGAGGTATCGCTTTGCTGGTCTCCTTCTACTACATTGGTAGAAGATTCAGAAAGTCTTAAAATCAACCAGATAACATTGTCAAATCTAAAAACCAGATAGAATATGAAAACAGATAATAATGCAAACAGTGAAACGAGCAATGAATTTATTACGGATTCCACTTTAAATATCATGCTGGGGGCTAAAGTGTTCTCTGAAAAGGCTTCAGATATATTCAATACATTCCTGGAAAAAGTAAAACAAAGTGCTGAAACAGCATATGAAAAGGGAAGCCAGATCTATGAAAATGTTGCCCTGACAGCCCAGAACTATATCGACAGTTTCAGGGATCGTACTGAAATAAGAGAACTAAAACAAAGAAGTGATGAATTTAAAAAACTCATGGCGTTCAACTGGCAGGTCTTTACCATTACTCTCAAAATTAACCTGGGATTTGGAGTGGTAACTTTTCCCCCTTTTATTGCTTTCTTTCTGCTGGGATTCGTCTTCCTTGGCATTCTCACCTGGGCCAATTACATTTCGAACCTGCAAAAGATCATATATGAGCTGGAACACGGAGTAAAAATTGGCAAAATGAGTGATAAACGATTCCGAATGAAGGTACAGGAACAGTTACTGGAAGAGAAGAATATGGAAGTATTGAAAACCAGGCTGGGAATAGTTGAACTAAAGGATAAGCAGGAAGAATTGATAAAGTTAATGTCTGAATTTAAAAAGGGACCTGAAAAGAGCGGAGGGAACCAGATCACTCAAAAAGATCAAAATCAAAAGGAGCATTGAATTCTGATCACCAATCGTGAACTGATCATTGCCAAAATTGTCAATAATACAAGTGTGATTATTTTTATCAGGAGCTGATTCAAATCAGGAAACAGGAGTATAAGTGACTCGCTGAATCCCACAATATAGAGGCGTATTACAAGTGCCTGTGCAAGGTAAAGATATTCCAATACTGCCTCCGACTTCCGCGCCCAGAGAACGTGAAATAAGGTAGTAGGCACCTCCACCCTTCATTACAGCACAGATGTCAGTCGCATTATGAAAGATATTGAATAAATTCGGTCAGGAACATATGGAACTATTATCTTGATAAGAGAGGAGTTGATGGTTGATATTTAGAAAAGTGCTTTTACACTTTTTGCCCTCTCGATGAACCATTGACGAACTTCTTTCCAAACCTCACCGGTGTCAGCACCGACCTCATCAAGCTTTTGTTGCAGGGCTTGCTTGCGTTCATTCAAATCTTCTAGCATTTCCCTGGATTTGTCCTTGGCATCTGAGGAGGATCTCTTAACATTTTCCTCAAGCTCTTCAATTTTTTTGTTCAGTTCTTCCATAAATCTATTAGCTGTTTCCAAAAAACTAAACCTGTCCCCTTCCGCGAAATCCAGGACCATTTCGTATTCAGTTTTAAATTCTTCCCAGTTTGAGGTCTCAGATTTTTGCAGAGCCTCAAATTTCCGGGTCAGGTCATTTCGCAGCATGTTCTGGTTCTTATAATCCTCCTCCAGGGTTGCGATCTCCTGCTTTAACTTTTCAAGTTGTTCCTTCTTCTTACTGATTTTTGTAAGAAGACCGGATTCACTGTTGAACATTTCAGAAAGCAGGTTCTTGACCCTGATTTCATTATTGGTAATATAAGTTTCTCTTTTGTTCATAATATTCCATTTAAAGGTTCTACATCAAAATTCCCTGTAAAGAGTTCAAATGCAATACCATTAATCAAGGCAACTGAAGCAATCAGTAAATTATTAATCTAAAGGTCTATTAATCAGCAATTAATAACACTCATAATTTGAATGATCCCTAATAGCCATTACATACTTAGAATTTAAGGTGTGGAAAAAATGTTCAGAGTGTAGTGCAATATCAACATTATTCCAAAGACGGAGGGATCATTTCAACCCGGGTCCTGGGAAGGCTTTCCGGATAATTTTGCTGAAGAAACCCGATTAACCTTTCCCTGACATATACTCTTAGATCCCATGCAGTTGGAGAATTTACAGCGCTCATCAAAGCCCTAATTTCCAGTGACCGGTCAGTAGCATTGGTTACCTGCATCACACCGGTAATCCCGTCCCAAAGTCCGCTTTCTTCCAGTATCTGCATAAATGCTTCCCGCAATTTATCCACAGGTAAATGGTAATCAGTATATATATATACGGTCCCAAGAATATCAGCTGAAACACGCGTCCAGTTTTGAAACGGTTTTTCAATAAAGTATGTGGTGGGTACTATCAGCCTTCTTTTATCCCAGATGCGCACCACTACATAAGTTAAGGTGATCTCCTCGATCCATCCCCATTCGTTTTCGACGATCACCACGTCATCGATCCTGATAGGTTGGGTAAGCGCGATCTGAAAACCAGCCAGGATAGATCCAAGCATTTTTTGTGCGGCAAATCCAATAATGATTCCGGCCATTCCTGCCGAAGCAAACAGGCTGATCCCGATGCGTTTTATCCCGTCAAATGTCATTAGTGCTATGGCAATGGCAATCAGGATTACAACAAAGATGATGATCCTCTCCAGGACCCTGAACTGGGTGTAGACTTTCCGCGCCTTAAGATTGTCCTCCTGTTCCATATCAAAGCGACGAAGTATCATTTCTCTGGTAAGGTTAATGGCCCGTACGAGGAACCACGTAATGCAGA
>CAZIAU010000291.1:0-1101 GCA_964536755.1 uncultured Bacteroides sp.
GCCAGCGTAAGTGTCAGTATGCCGTAAACACACAGGCTGTAAAAATCGCGGCTTATATCCTGAAAACCCGACCCCTTTAAAAGCACCATCCTGTTTACCCGCATGAAATAGGCGACAGGATTGAACAGGTTTACCTTCTGTGCCCAGACTGGCATACTCTCCGTGGGAGTAAATACTCCGCTCATCAGAATAAAGGTGATCATAAAGAAGAAAGCAACAAACATCAGTTGTTGCTGGGTATTGGATATAGTGGACAGGAACATGCCGATCCCAAGGACAACGAGAAGGTATATGGAGGCAACCAGGAACAGGAGTCCCAGGCTACCAACAATGGGAAGATCGTACAGGATCCTTCCAATCACCAATCCAAAGGCCAGTTCAAAAAGGGCAATTATCCAGAACGGCAATAATTTGGCTATGATGAACTGGTACTTCCGTATGGGTGTGACATTGATCTGCTCGGTGGTTCCCATCTCCTTCTCGCGCACCAGGTTTAAAGCCGTCAGGAGCATACCGATTATGGTCACTATTAAAACCAGGATTCCCGAGAACATATAAATCTTGTAGTCCAGGAGCGGATTGTACCATAAATGGGGTATAATCTCCAGGGCGGTCATTCCTCCTGACCTGTCCATTCCAAACCACTCGGCTCTTAACTGCTGATTGAATCCCGAAATGATCCTGGTGCTGTATGCATTGACCAGTCCTGCCTCCGTGGCATTGATCGCATTGACCACCAGCTGCAACCCGGTTTCCTGTTCGGTATATAATCTCTTCTCAAAATTTTTACTGAAATGCAGTATGACATCCACTCGGTCGCCGGTGAGCATCCGGTTGGCCTCTTCATAGTCGGGGGTCTGAAGTATGATATTAAAAAAAGGAGATCCCCTGAATTCTGAAACCAGCAGCCTGGACGCCGCTGACTGGTCCTGGTCCACCACCGCCATCTTGATGTCCTTCATTTCAAGGCTGGCAGCATAGGTCAGAAGGATCATCTGAACTACGGGTATAATAAAGATGACCGGAAGCATGAACCTGTTCCTGAAGATCTGCTTGAATTCCTTGATCAATAATGTTATTAATACTCTCATCTACGGTTAT
>CAZIAU010000291.1:1111-4806 GCA_964536755.1 uncultured Bacteroides sp.
TCTTTCCAAACGGATATTAAATCTTTTTACTGCGGCCAGTATGAAGAAGAGGGTCATACCCAACAGAATAAGAGTTTCTTTCCAGATGAAGGAAAAACCTGTTCCTTTCAGCATAATATCCTTCACAATCACGATGAACCAGCGGGCCGGCATTATGGTGGAAAGCCATTGCAGGATTTTCGGCATATTATCCACCGGGAAAATAAATCCCGATAACAATATTGTCGGGAGCATCAATCCGATCATACTGAGTACCATGGCCATCTGCTGAGTTTTGACAGCGGTGGAAATTAATACTCCCAGGGAGAGGGCCAGGGTAATGTAAAGCATGCATTCGGCCATAAGGATCCAGAGGCTGCCCACCACCGGGACATTAAAGATAAAAATACCCATTACGATGATTGTCACAGCATTTATAAATGAAAGTATAATATAGGGGGTTACTTTTCCAAGGATAATTTCCCTTGGTTTTAAGGGTGAAGCCAGCAACAGTTCCATGGTGCCAAACTCCTTCTCCCTGGTTATGGTCACCGAGGTCATGAGCGCCGATATGAGCATCAGGATCAGCGCCATCAGACCTGGCACGAACATATAGACTCCCTTCATCTCCTCGTTGTAGAACATCCTTGATTTCACACTAACTTCCCATGGAATCCTCACATCCTTGTTAACAGAGGTGAAGTAATTTAATAGCACACCCTGAATATAATTCTGAGCCAGTTGTGCTGAATTGGCATCTGAAGCATCGGTAATCAGCTCGATGGCAGCTCTTTTTTCGCGTCTCAGGTTCTTCTCAAAATCCTCCTCAAATACGAGGACCAGTTTTGCATCACCACTCCTGAATAGGGATTCTATCTGTTCCTCATGATCAATGGTCCCGGCAAGGACAAAATACCCCGATGAAAGGATCTTCTGGATTGCCTGACGGGTTACCTGGTCACCTGACCTGTCCCAGATGCCGATATGTACATCACGGATCTCATTGGTAACTACCTTTCCGAAAAGGATGATCATCACAACAGGTAATCCAAAAAGGATAACCAGCGTCCTCACATCCCTGAAAATGTGCTGAAACTCCTTTCTGACAAATCCATAGAAACGTTTCATCAGATTCTGGCCAGTTTTAAAAATACCTCATTCATATTCCTTGATTTGTATCTCTTTTTCAAACTGGAAGGCTTGTCCAGCGCTTCAATCCGGCCATCCACCATGATGGAAACCCGGTCACAATATTCGGCCTCATCCATATAATGCGTGGTAACAAATACAGTAATACCTTCATGAGTGGCATTATGTATCATCTCCCAGAACTGCCTTCTGGTGATGGGGTCCACGCCCCCGGTAGGCTCATCCAGAAACACTATTGCAGGTTTATGAAAAATGGCCACTGAGAAAGCCAGCTTTTGTTTCCAGCCAAGGGGGATATCCCCGATTCGCCGGTTCCGGATCTGAATCAGGTTTAATCCCTCCAGTAATTGCTCTTCGCGTTCCCGGATATATTTTCTTTCCAATCCGTATATCCCTGCATATAGTCTGATATTCTCCGAAACCGTCAGGTCTTCATAGAGCGAAAACTTCTGAGACATATAACCTATTTTCCGCTTAATTTTTTCCCGTTCCTTATATACATCATATCCGGCGACCCGGATGATACCGGATGTAGGATATGACAGGCCGCAAAGGATTCGCATGGCCGTTGTTTTCCCTGCACCGTTAGCTCCCAGGAAGCCAAATATCTCTCCTCTGTAAACATCGAAGGAGAGCCGGTCATTGGCAACAAAAGAACCAAATTTCTTTACCAGGTCCTTTACCTCAATAATATGTTCCCTGTTATCATTCATCATTCCCTGACTATTCGGTGCACTATGCACTATGCACTATCCATTAATTCCATAAACCTGTCCTCAATGGAGGCGGATATGGGGTTCCAACGGACAGAAGTATCGTTCCATGAATCAATCATTGACTTAATAACTGAATCATCTGACGGGTCTTTCAGGGTTACATGTATCTCGTCTCCAAAAAGCCAGGCCGTCCTGCACTGTTCCGTCCCCCGTATTTTTTCAAGATACCTGTAAACCCCCTGCTCACTTCTCAGGGCAAACAGATTGTTTTCTTCTCTGGCTGCCATAACAGGGTCGGAAACATCCAGAACAACGCCCTTTTGAATAAGTGCAACCCGGTCGCATAATTCGGCTTCATCCATATAGGGAGTGGAAACCAGAATAGTTATGCCTTCCCTCTGGATCTTCTTGAGCATCTCCCAGAATTCCATACGACTGACTGCATCCACACCTGTTGTGGGCTCATCCAGGACCAGTACCCGGGGACGATGTATAAGGGCACATGAGAGGGCAAGTTTCTGCTTCATTCCTCCCGAAAGCTTTCCTGCGAGTCTCTTCCTGAATGGTTCTATCTGTACATAAATATCTCTTATGAGGTCATAATTCTCCCGTACCGTGGTTCCGAACACATTTGCATAAAAATTAAGGTTTTCTTCAACGGACAGATCCATATAGAGAGAAAAACGGCCGGGCATAAATCCAATGGATTTTCTGACCTCTCTGTAGTCTTGTTCAACATTATATCCGTTTACCAGACAGGTCCCGGAATCGGGAATCAAAAGAGATACAACGATCCTGAACAGAGTGGTCTTCCCTGCCCCGTCAGGTCCGATCAAACCAAATATTTCCCCATCATTTACTGAAAGATTAATTTGATTCAGCGCCTGAATATTATCAAACGATTTATGCAGATTATGGATCTCTATTGACATTATTCCCCGGAATTGTTAAAAAACAGCTCACCCGGCATACCGATCTTAAGGCGTCCGTCATTGGGGACCGCAACCTTGATGGCATAGACGAGGCTTACCCTTTCCTCTTTTGTCTGAATTATTTTGGGAGTAAATTCTGCCTGAGGGGAGATCCAGTTTACCTTTCCTTCAATCTCCCCCATACCATCCGAAACATCAAACCGGACCCGGACCTTCGCTCCCACCTTAACCTGTGACAGCTGTCTCCCTGTCACATATGCCCTGAGAATCAGTTCGTCCATGTGTGCCATTTTAAAAAGCACCTGTCCGGGTACGACTACCTCACCCTGCTCCCTGTATTTTGTAAGCATGATACCATCCATGGGGCTTTTTACCGTACACTTATTGATCTGATCCTGCAACTGCCGGACCTGGATTTCAAGTGTTCGTTGTTCGGCCAACAGTGATGATTTCTGTGATTCTGTAACCTTTACCTGGGCCTTCAGCAATTCAATCTGCCCGTTAATATCGTCCCGTTGTTTTGATGTGGCGGCTCCTCCCTCATAAAGGTGGTCAATACGTTCTTTCTCTCTTTCCAGGTTAGCCAGATTAACCATGGATGCATCTACCTGCTTTTCAAGCGTATTTATCCTGGAAACGATGGACGCTTCTCCAGAGTTAAGCTGAGTCTTTTTCAGGAACAGCTGGTTTGTGTCAATTATTGCAACTGGCTCATCAGCTGTGAGTTTTTCTCCTTCACCGGAATCAAAATTCATGATTCTTCCACTATTTTCAGCCGAAACCATTACTTCGACAGCTTCAAAGTTCCCGTAGGCATCAGCTTTCTCATCACCCTGATTACATGCGCTGAAGACGAGAATTAGACCTGGAACAAAATACCTGATTTGTTTCATTTCATTTTTTTTTAAAGGTTTTGGTA
>CAZIAU010000292.1:0-4796 GCA_964536755.1 uncultured Bacteroides sp.
ATCATAGGAAAGGTCGATCGTGCCATTCCAACAATGCTCGATTACAGGACACATATCGATAAAGGATCCATGTTCAATACACCCCCCTGTGTAGCCATTTACGCCGCCATGCACACACTTCGCTGGTACAAGCAGCAGGGAGGAGTGGCTGGTATGCATAAACTGAATGTGGAGAAAGCTGCCATTCTCTATGATGAGATTGACAGGAACCCGGTTTTCAAATCCAATATTGGTAATGTGGAAGACCGTTCCATCATGAACGTTACGTTTGTAATGAAGGAGGAGTATATGGAGAAAGAAGCGGACTTCCTTGCATTTGCTTCTAAGCGTGGAATGTCTGGTATTAAAGGACACAGGTCAGTGGGTGGATTCAGGGCTTCAATCTATAATGCAATGCCGGTCTCTTCTGTTAAGGCTCTGATTGATACAATGAAAGATTTTGAAAGAAGTATTTAACCCATTTTATAACCTATTTTATGGCAAAAGTATTAATAGCAACAGTTAAACCCTTCTCCGCCGAGGCTGTGGAAGAAGTGAAAGGGGTATTCAATGAAGCAGGATACCAGGTTGAAATACTTTCTGGATATCACGAACAGTCAGACCTTGTGAAGGCAGTGGCTGATGTGGATGCTTTGATCATTAGAAGTGATAAGGTGGACCGTGATGTTTTGGAGGCCGGAAAAAACCTCAAAATTGTAGTCAGGGCTGGGGCAGGCTATGACAATGTGGATCTTGAAACTGCTACACGAAAGGGTGTGGTTGTGATGAATACTCCCGGTCAGAACTCCAATGCAGTTGCTGAACTGGCATTCGGTATGATGGTGTTCATGAACAGGAACAAACTAACAGCCTCCACTGGAAGAGAACTGCGCGGAAAGAAGCTGGGTATACATGCCTACGGGTATGTGGGCAGGATCGTGGGCATGATTGCAAAAGGATTTGGAATGAATGTGTATGCTTTTGATCCGTTCATTGATGAGTCAGTCATTACCGGAGACGGTGTCGTCTGCGAAAAGAGGGTGGAAGATCTCTATTCCAAATGCGAGTATGTTTCACTGCACATCCCTGCCAATGCCGAAACAAAGGAATCTGTCAATTTCGACCTCATGAATCTGATGCCTGATGGAGCAACAGTTGTCAATACTGCCCGAAAGGAGGTGATCCATGAAGATGGTCTGAAAAAGATGTTTGTGACACGAGGTGATTTCAGGTATCTGTCCGATATTGCACCCGATTGCAGGGAAGAGCTTGAGTCACAATACCAGGACCGCTGTTTTTTCACACCAAAGAAGATGGGGGCACAGACTGCTGAAGCCAATAAAAATGCAGGCGTTGCGGCTGCCAGACAAATAGTGAACTTCCTGGAAAAAGGAGATCAAACATTTAAGGTAAACTAGTATATGGCAATAATACATCCGTTCAGGGGATTCAGACCTGGAAAAGATAAAGTGAGAGAGGTGGCATCGAGGCCATATGATGTTTTAGATTCAAGGGAGGCAAGGGAAGAGGTCCAAGGCAATCCCTGGTCATTTCTCCATGTGGTGAAACCGGAGGTGGATCTCCCGGAGAATATTGATCTCCACTCAGACAAAGTCTATGACAAAGGAAAGGAGAATCTGGACAGATTGATCGCGGAAGGCTATTTTGTACAGGATCAAAGAGATCTGCTCTACGTTTATGCCCAGACCATGTTCGGGAAAACCCAGTATGGAATTGTGGGATGCGCATCTGTTGACGACTACCTCAATGAAGTAATTAAAAAACATGAACTTACAAGGCCGGATAAAGAGGAGGACAGGATGAATCATATCCGTGTCACCCATTTCAATGCAGAA
The DNA here is from genome assembly GCA_964536755.1 of uncultured Bacteroides sp. Classification (GTDB taxonomy): domain Bacteria; phylum Bacteroidota; class Bacteroidia; order Bacteroidales. The sequence continues at coordinate 1,836 of CAZIAU010000292.1, forward strand.
CCGGTTTTCTTTGCATATCCGGATAACAGCGAACTTGATAAGATTGTGAAGAAGGTGGTCGCAGGAGAGGTTGAGTATGATTTCATCACTGAAGATGGTGTGGGCCATCATTTTTGGCTGATTAATGACAAATCTGATATACAACAGATTATAGCAATCTTTGATAAAGAGATTACATACACCTATGTGGCTGACGGTCATCACCGGACCGCTGCTGCTGCTCTTGTTGGCCAGGAACGGAGGGAGCAAAATCCGGACCACAGTGGAGTTGAGGAATACAATTTTTTCCTGGCAGTTCATTTTCCCGCTTCCCAGTTAACCATAATTGATTATAACAGGGTAGTAAAGGACCTGAACGGGAAATCACCTGCCGATTTTATCAAAAAACTGGGTGATGGATTTATTGTTGAAGATAGGGGCTCTCATGTTTTCAAACCGGAAAAACTCCATCAATTCGGGATGTACCTGGAGGCAGATGGTATTCACTTACTGCCAGACCGGGTACCTACAGGGATGATGATCCCATTGGCTGCCTCGATGTGACCTTACTTTCGGAACAGGTGCTGGGACCATTGCTGGACATTACTGATCTGAGGAAATCCAGCAGGATCGATTTTGTTGGGGGAATAAGGGGATTGGAAGAGTTGAAGAACCGGGTTGACAGCGGAGAGATGACTGTGGCATTTGCGCTCTACCCGGTGACCATGAAACAATTGATGGACATAGCTGACAATGAAATGATTATGCCTCCAAAAACCACATGGTTTGAGCCTAAGCTCAGAAGTGGTCTGGTAATACATTCGCTGGATTAAAAGTATAATAGCGGGTATGGGAGTTATTGAGCAACTGAATAAGGTTAAAAGTCAACTGCCGGGTCATGTGACCCTGGTAGCTGTTTCAAAAACTAAACCCGATGATATGATCATGGAGGCCTATTATGCAGGTCATCGTGATTTTGGTGAAAACAAGGTACAGGACCTGACGGAAAAGCAGGAAAGACTTCCAGACGATATCAGGTGGCACATGATAGGCCATCTGCAATCGAATAAGGTGAAATACCTGGCCCCGTTTGTACATATGATCCACGGAGTGGACAGTATGAAGCTCCTGAGGATTATCAACATGGAGGCCTTAAAAAATGAGAGGATCATAGACTGTCTGTTGCAGCTTCACATAGCCGGGGAGGATACCAAATTCGGACTTTCAGATGAAGAGATGTTCCAGATGGTGCAATCAGATGAGTTTGGAGAATTAATTAATATCAGGATACGGGGAATAATGGGTATGGCGACCTATACTGAAAATTCAGAACAGATCAGGAAGGAGTTTCGCCACCTAACACGTATATTTGAAGAGTTAAAGACTTCTGTATTTGACGTAAATGACTATTTCGATCAACGTTCTTTCGGAATGTCAGCTGATTACTTACTAGCTGTAGAGGAGGGGAGCAACATGGTACGAATCGGAAGTCTGATTTTTGGATCCAGGAACCATTGAAAAAGTAAACGTATGATCGATCTAACAACCAACTATGCCGGCCTGACCCTTAAGAGCCCGGTAATAGTGAGTTCCAGTGGACTGACAAACTCCATCGAGCGCATAAAAAAAATTGCGTATGCCGGAGCCGGCGCAGTAGTAATGAAGTCTCTTTTTGAGGAACAGATCATGTACGAGGTCAGTGACCTGTCGGCCGGGAGTGATTATCCCGAAGCAGAAGATTATATTCGTAAATATGCCCGTGAAAATTCCCTGGACAGCTACCTCTCCATTATAAAAGGAGCAAGGGAACTGGTCGATATTCCTGTCATTGCAAGTATTAACTGCATGAGCTCAGCCGAATGGATTGATTTTGCATCCAGGATAGAAGATGCAGGAGCCAGTGCACTGGAACTTAATATCTACTTTCTGCCCATGGATAAGGATAAGGATCCCAGGGATTACGAGAAAAATTACCTTGAACTGGTATCCAGGGTGAAAAAGAAGACATCGCTCCCCTTAATTATTAAACTGGGCAGCGGCTTTTCGAATATTACCTGGATGGTTAACCAGCTCTATATGAGGGGAGCTGCAGCTGCAGTACTCTTTAACCGTTTTTATGCTCCGGATATAAATACGACTGATTTAACATTCGGATCTTCAGAGGTACTTAGTTCTCCGGCGGACCTGAGGAGTTCATTGAGATGGATAGGGATCGTTTCCTCCCAGGTGGAAAAGATAGATCTGGCGGCTTCAACCGGTGTGCATAGTGGTATGGCTGTGATCAAGCAGATATTGGCCGGTGCAACCGCCGTCCAGGTTTGTTCTGTACTGTACAGGAACGGCATTGACTATATCAGGGATATGATAATGGAAATGAAGAACTGGATGGAGAAAGAGAAGTATAACAGAATTGAGGATTTCAGAGGAAAGATGAATTATGGAAGCCTTGATGATCCTTCGGTCTATGAACGGGCCCAGTTTATCAAGTACTTTTCAAAGATAAACTAGACCAAATCTTATTCGCAGGTCTTATCCCGGAATTTCACGGCTTCAATGATCCCGTACTGAACGGCTTTCCTGAAACAATGACAGGCATCCATACTCTTACCCATTATCTTCTCAAGTTTTCCCATTTCAAACCAAATCTCACCATTAAATGGATCCAGGTCAAGAGCCATGGACATATCCTTTTCTGCATACCTGGTGGTACCGGTGGAAATATATGTCAGCCCCCTCGCAAAAAAATACTCTGGTCTGCCATCGTTAATTTTCAGAGCCCTGTTGAAGGACTTTAATGCATCCAGATATTTCCCATTGAAATATTCCATCCTTCCCTTCCTGTAAATGGCCATATCATCTGACGGAAAGTATCTCAGATCTTGTCAATCATCTGGAACAGGCGGGTATGTGGATGTCAGATGACATTCGAAGACGGGTCCTGACCTTAGCCTGCGAGAAATTTTAATAGCTCCGGATACCCCC
>CAZIAU010000293.1:0-4780 GCA_964536755.1 uncultured Bacteroides sp.
CTTCCACCCCTGTATGGTTTCGCTACCATCATATTCTCCGGGTACATCCCTGCAGCCTTGATTTGCTGCAGCGCACCCTTATAATTCTCCTGGTGCATCAGGATCCATCCAAGGAAGAGATGTGCATCCACATATGAATTATATGCCTTGCTTATACCTTCCCACTGTTTAAAATAATTATCCTCCAGGACTTTCAGGGCTTCCTCATACCGTTCCAGCTGAACCAGTATCATTACTTCTCTTGAAAGTGCATCAGATACATTATTGTTGGAGATAACCCGGTGATGATCCTGCAGAAGTTTCAGTCTGGTTTCGGGATCTTCCCTGGCTGCAGCATAGATCAGATCAATCTCGTATAGCAACCTTTGATCATCGGGTTTGAGCTCGATGGATCTGAGATAATGCTTCACCGCCGACCCGATGTCACTATTTACTTTATAATAAGCCATCCCAAGGTTACGGTGTGCAAGCCAGAATGCATTATCAAGCGAAACCGACTTTTCCCATTCCTTCATGGCTCTCCCGGGTTGTGTATCAAACAAAAGATTCCCAAGATAGAACGGAGCCTTGGAATCGCCGGGATTTAACCTGGATGCTTCTTCCAGGATTCTGATTGATTCCAGTCGCGAAGGGAAACAGTAGTCCGGCGATTGATGTGACGCTTTTTCGAAATAATTCAGCGCTTTGGTTTGCGCCCCTTTCTGTAACCAGAAATATCCCAGGAAATAATAGACCATAGGATACGCCTCCTGTTCGACATCCCCGTGCAGATATATTTCTTCCAGCACACGTACAGCTTCATCCCAAAGTCCGGATCCTGCATATTCCATTGAAAGTTCCAGGTAGGATTGCACGTAGTCCCTCATTCTTGTTCTCAGAAAGTGAAGCGCTTCCTCGGCTCTCGCTCTGTTCCCCAGCTCATCCAGGCAGAAATATGTCTCGCAAAGAGACCGGAAATCCAGCGGATCAAATTCGTGTGTGGCAGCGTTTATAGATAGTGCACGTTCATACCTGCCCTGGATCCTGAGGATGGAAGACTTAAGATTGCTGGCCCTGGTATGATTGGCATTGGTAGAAAGGGAGCGGTTCAGGTGCTCATATGCCTCATCAAATTTTTTATTCCTGCAAGCCAGTTCAGCGAGCTGGTAGTATGCTGCCGAATGAAAGGCCTGGCTCCATGTGGCTTTGTAAAAGTTATTATATGCTTCCTTTTCCTTTCCCTGGTATTGCTGGCATAATCCCAGGTAATAATAGGCCTCTCCGTCCCTTGCCTTGGTATGGTTCCGGGTAATTCTCGTGACAGCAGTCTGGAGATGCTCTTCTGCCTGATCAAAAAGGCCCTCTCTTAATCTCCTTAATCCAAGGGCCGTATTTACCCGGTAATTATCTGCATCCCTTTTCAGGGCCTCACTGTAATAAGGTTCGGGATCGTAGGACGGGTTGTAAAATTGCTCCAGCCGAAGACCTGTCAAGTATAATTCCTCCACCTTTGCGATCTGCTCCGGAGGATCGGGAGGTACCGCCTCTTTAGGTTTTTCTTTTTCTTCCAGGATCACAGGTGTATAGGATATCAATTCAGTTCCTTCCCCTGATATGAGACTTGCGGTAAGATCGGTTTCCGCGATCCCCTCATCCAGTTCAATCTCCCTTGAATATGGATTGGCGGGATCAATATAAATCTGTTCGGAGAATATCACCCCATTTTTTGCAGAAAGCACCACTTTTGCCGATTCCCTTTTTGAAGTAGTATTAAATCCGATCCTTACAATATTCTCACCGGTTTTCTCAAGGTTCACAGCTGCATCCAGGTTGGCATTCTTAACCATGCCGATACCGCGGATAGGATAGAAATACTGCTTAAGGAATTTAGATTCATAGGGCTGTAACCAGCTGTAATCAGGCTGGTTGTCAGAGTAACCCCCGATCATCAATTCCAGTTCGGGCCCATCATTATCGGTGAGGGCTTTATCCCACATCTGGCCCCTGGGGCCCGTACTCCAGGTCCAGAATTTCTTGCCCGGTGCTATGTGATGATTTGAATATAGCATTATTCCTGCCTCTTTGCCATGGTCATATCCCCCCACAAAATCGTCCTGCTGGTTCCAGCAAAATATACTGGTCCACTCCGGGTGGTTCTTCCACCATGATATATCCACCCCTTCGGTGTAGTCAACCCTGTTATACACCTCGTGGGCGATGGGCCAGCTCACAAACTGGTTCTTGCCATGGTAGTCTTCCGATGTATGTACACCGGTATTGGCAAAGTAAAGGAATGAGTGGATGAAAGGTGTCCGGTTGTATGGCCTGAAAGTGACCTCAAAGTAAGACTTTCCGGGATAAACCGTAACGCCCAGCATGAATTTCATACGATGCCTTATCTCCAGCTCACCTATCCAGACTGTGCTGCTCCCATCCTGGTTCTCATGCATTACATAATCTACCGGCATGAATGCGGTGGCCCTGTGGTGATGTGGGAAATTCCATTCTATCCCTCCTGATATCCAGGCTCCGAGCATGCCTATCAGAGCAGGTTTGATCACATGTTGTCTGTATATGAAGTCATATCCATTGGTCTTATCCAGGGCCCCGAATAACCTGCCACCGATTTCTGGCAAAAGGTTAATCCTGATATATTCATTTTCCAGGAATACCATATTATATTCTTTATCAACCCTGGTGTCGGAAAGACTCTCAGAGATCGGATAAGGATATACCCTGCCCTGGGCCCCCTGGTAGGCACGTCCCTCATAAAAACGGGGTATACGGTCCGGCTCATCCACCAGGTAAGTGGGCAGAATTACCGGCTCCTGCCAGATATTTACATTTAAACCGGATTCTTCACTGGACTGTCCGGACACACCGGTCCATAAAAATAGTGCCGCAATGAGCAACCAAATATGCTGTTTCATTTTTTTTGTTTTATATCCTAAGGAACTGTCGTATCTTCATGATAACTCCAGAGCAACTCCATGGTAACGCCGCCTGCTTTATCAAGGTCGATATATTCATACCGGCCTGAACCGGGTTTCCCGTCCTCGCCCCAGGTTCCGCCCATGGAGACCACAAATCCCCTTGATGTGTAGTCCTCCAGAACTTCATCCATATCATCCACGGTAAATGCAAGATGATGAATCCCCTCCCCATGCTTCTGGATATGATCCTCATATACAATTGGCGGTTTTACCGGTATACACCATTCATAGGCGATCGAACCGTGCCGCTGCCAGCCCTGGATAAGCTCGTGGTCCACAAGCTCTCCGTAATACCTGGTATCGCCAAGCTCGGGGTGATTGATCTGGAATTCCGGCAATCCAATCTTATGCCAGAAGGCAGAAACAGGAGCCGGATCACGAATGGCAAATGCATACTGGTTCAGTTTCATGTTGTTGCGGTTCCCTGCAGTAAGGGATTGATGAATTCTCAGTCCTGAATCCCCATAGGTAAATCCAAGGTAATACTTACCCTCATCATTGGTATCCATCAGGAAAAAAATGAGATCTCCTTCCACAGTTTTGATTGTTTTTTTCTCCAATAACTTAATATCCAGGTCCGCCAAACGTTCAATTTCCTTTTGCATCTCCTTTTCAGTATCAAACCGGTGTACCAGGCTCATGGCCCCATCACCATATCCACTGTGAAAATCCTGGAATATGGAATTTTTATCCAGTGGCTTGATCCAGTTCACATGGGCCCCGGCCAGGTTGGCACATACCAGCCTGATTTTCTCCGTGTCTCCTGTGGTGCCGGATATTACTTCCACTACACCGAAGTCCCTGAATTGAGAGAATCCCAGTTCTTCGTAATTAGCCACGGTATTTTCCACATCCGAAACTACCCAGAGCACCTGATCCACATGGTTGTAACAATCCGGAATATCCGCGGCATTCCCAGATTTAAAGGGAAACAACAATATACATAAGGTGAAAATTATTGTTTTCATGATCTTTCAGCTATTAGTTTGACAAAATGGTTATCGTTCCGGATTGAAGATCTCCTGATGTTGCAGTCAGGGTGATCTCACCGCTTTCTTCGGTAGACCTGACAATGACCAGGCATTTCCCCTGATAAGCTTTCCGCCTGGGTTCCTGATAGCTCTCGGGGCTCACGGGATTGGAACTCCCCACAGCTATAATTGTACCCGGACCACTTATCTCAAAATATATGAGGTTCCCGGCGGTTCTGTTGCGGTTTCCTTCACTATCCTGAAGTTCTACCGTGATATAGCTCAGATCCTGACCGTCTGCAGATATTACGGAACGGTCGGCCTTCAGCTTAATTTTCACCGGATCTGAAGCTGTGTTCAATTCACAGGTATCTGTTGCCTCATTACCGTCATATGCCACGGCTTTCAATGTCCCCGGTTCGTAAAGGACCTCCCACCTGGCAATCCATTCAGTTCCACGGCCGGACTCTTTTCTTCCCAGGGATTGATCGTTCAGGAAAAGCTCTACCTCCTTGTGCGCACAATATACCTCAATCTGCAGAGGTTTTCCTTCGTATCCTTCCCAGTTCCACCTATCCACCACATCCTGCCAGTGCCATTTGCTCCACTCTTTCCTGTTTGGATTCTCCTCGAATGAGGGAACCGGGGGCTTGATAAAAACAGAGAGCAAACGGCCCGATTTCCACAAAACGTTCCTGTAACAGGATTGTGGCCTTTGCCAGCCACAGATATCAATATCTCCGCAATATGCATGATTCCAGGGGTAGAAACTGCCCTCATGAGGGTAACCCAGCCAACCGATACTTGCTTCACCCAGGTAATCGAAACCCGTCCAAA